>JBKBRD010000345.1:0-3809 GCA_046292405.1 Allobosea sp.
TGGTGGCGGAGCAGTCGCTGCGCATGATTTTCGGCGCGCCGCCGCTCTCCTATTCGATCCCGCCGGCGCTGCGCGGCCAGATTTTCATCGGCGACTTCATCTACTCGCGCTACCGGGCGATGCTGCTGCTGATCGCGGCGGGCTGCGTGCTCGGCCTCTGGTTCCTGCTGCAGCGCACCGCCTTCGGCCGCGTCGTGCGCGCCGGCGTGCAGAACCCCGACATGGTCGGCGCGCTCGGCATTTCGCTGCAGCCCTACATGGTCACCGTCGCCGGCATCGGCATCGGCCTGGCCGGGCTGGCCGGCGTGCTGCTGGCGCCGATCTACTCGATCCACCCCGCCATGGGGCAGGAGATCATCACGCCCGCCTTCGTCGTCGTCGTCATCGGCGGGCTCGGCTCCTTCTGGGGCGTCGTCGTCGCCGCTTTGATGGTCGGCCTGGTCAAGGGCGTCACCATCGGCCTCGGCTACACGCAATGGTCGACCGCCGTGATCTATCTGATGATGCTGCTCGTGCTGTTGTTCAGGCCGCGCGGCCTCTTCGGCGAACGCATCCAGCGCTTCGAGTGAGGACGCGATGACCCCCACCCAGCGCGATTACGCGCCGCTCTTCATCGCCGCGATCGGGCTGGCTCTGCTGCCGGCGCTGATGCATGTCATCGGGCTCGGCACGACCTCGGCGACCGAGGTCGTCGTCTTCGCCATCGCCTGCATGGCTCTGAACGTGCTCGTCGGCGCCACAGGCCTGGTCTCCTTCGGCCATGGCGCCTGGTTCGGGCTCGCCGCCTATGCGGCGGGGCTGATGCAGCGGCACTGGTTTCCGGGCCAGTTCGCGCTGCCGATCCTGCTCGCGGTTCTCTTCGTCGCCGTGCTGGCGATCAGCTTCGGGGCGCTGATCCTGCGCCGCAAGGGCGTCTATTTCTCCCTGCTGACGCTGGCGCTCGCCGCCATGACCTATTCCGTCGCCTTCCGCTGGACGGCGGTGACAGGCGGCGAGGACGGGCTCGGCGGCATCGTGCGGCCGCTGTTCCTGGGCGTCGATTTCGAGCAGGCCTCGCGCTTCTACGTGCTCGTCGCCTGCATTGGCATGGCCGTGGTCTACGGGCTCTGGCGCTTCCACCGCTCGCCCGTCGGCAGCGTGCTGGTCGCGATTCGCGAGAACGAGCAGCGCGCCCGCTTCCTCGGCTACGCCACCGATCGCTACAAGCTCGTCGCCTTCACCGTCTCGGCCTCGCTGACCGGGCTCGCCGGCACGCTGCTGCTGTTCAACAACCGCATGACCTCGGCCGAGCCGATCTCGGTCGCCTTCTCCGGCGAACTTCTGGCCATGGTCGTCATCGGCGGCATGCGCTCCTTCCTCGGCCCGGCGCTCGGCGCGCTCTTCTTCGTCATCTTCCGCGACTATCTCTCCAGCCTGACGCCGAACTGGCTGTTCTGGTTCGGGCTGCTCTTCGTCGGCTTCATCGTCTTCTCGCCGACCGGGCTGGTCGGCGTCGGCGAGCGGCTGTTGCGGCCCTTCCGCAAGCAGCTGGCGGGCGACGCCGCCATGTCGGCGCGGCAGGCCGGGGCGGTGACGCTGCCCGACTTCATGAAGCCGTCAGACAGGGTCGCCGGCCCGATCCTGCAGGCCAGGGGCCTCGCCAAGCAGTTCGGCGGCATCAAGGCCGTCGAAGGCGTCGACATCACCATCCGCGACAAGACCCTGCATGCGTTAATCGGACCCAACGGGGCCGGCAAGACCACGGCGTTCAACCTGATCTCCGGCCTGTTCCCGCCCGATCGCGGCACGGTCCATCTGCGTGAGCGCCAGATCGGCGGGATGACGCCCGAAGCCATCACCCAGGCCGGCATCGGCCGCGCCTTCCAGATCACCAACCTGTTCCCGACCCTCTCCGTCGCGGAGAACGTCCGGCTGGCGGTGCAGGCCCGCGCCGATGAGCGCTTCAACCCCTGGCGGGCCGCCAGCGCGCTCGACACGGTCAACCAGCGCACGCTGTCGGTGATCGAGACCATGGGCCTGCGCGGCATCGAGACGGCGGAGGCGGGCTCGCTCAGCTATGGCGGCCAGCGCCTGCTCGACATGTCGCTGGCGCTCGCCACCAGCCCGCGCCTGCTGCTGCTCGACGAGCCGCTGGCCGGCCTCGCTGCGGCCGAGCGCGAGCGAGTCGGCAACCTCATCAAGTCGATCTCCACCGACATGCCGGTGCTGCTGGTCGAGCACGATATCGACCGCGTCTTCCAGATCGCCGACCATGTCACGGTGATGAACGAAGGCAGCGTGCTGGTCGACGGCACGGTCGAGGACGCCCGCTCCAGCAAGCGGGTGCAGGAGGTCTATATCGGCTCAGGCGCCCATGCGCTGGCCGAGAAGCCGCGCCCGACGGCGGCCAAGGACAGCGTGCTGCTCGGTCTCGCCGGCGTCGACACCTTCTATGGGAAGAGCCACATTCTGCGCAGCGTCAGCTTCGACGTGCACGACAACGAGATCGTCGCCCTTCTCGGCCGCAACGGCGCCGGCAAATCGACCCTGCTCAAGACCATCACCGGCATCGCGCCGCCGGCCCAGGGCAGCATCAGCCTCTCCGGGCAGGCCATCGCCGGGCTGCCGCCCGCCGTCATCGCGCGCGCCGGCATCGCCTATGTGCCGCAGGGCCGCGGCCTCTTCGCCGGCATGAGCGTCAAGGACAATATGGAGCTCGGCCGGCTGAAGCGGATGACCGGCAACGGCGTGAGCTGGGACGACGAGAAAATCTTCAGCTTCTTCCCCCGCATCAAGCAGCGCTGGCGCTCCCCGGCCGATTACCTCTCCGGCGGCGAGCAGCAGATGGTCGCCGTCGCCCGCGCCCTCTCCGGCGACACCCGCGTGCTGCTGCTCGACGAACCGTTCGAAGGGTTGGCGCCCGCGGTGGTCGAGGAGTTGTTCGAGGCCTTCGACAGGTTGCGGCAGGAGATCGCCATCATCATCGTCGACCATCATCTCGACCTGGCGCTGGCCCTGTCGGACCGCACCGTGGTGCTGGAGCGCGGCGAAGTCGTCCACACCGGCCCCTCGCGCGCGCTGAGCCAGGATCTGGCGCTGCGCCGGCAGGTGCTATGGCTGTGAGCCACATCGTTCTTTTTCTCAGCCCTCATCCTGAGGAGCCGCGGCACGCGGCGTCTCGAAGGATGGTCCAGGAGGTTCCAAAAAACATCTGGAGCATCCTTCGAGACGCGATCCTGCGGATCGCTCCTCAGGATGAGGGCTAAAACCTGACTTGCTCGAGGGACTGCGCGCCATGACCAGCATCGCCATCGTCGGCTCCGGCCTGATCGGCCGCGCCTGGGCCACCGTCTTCGCCAGCCATGGCTGCACTGTGGCGCTGTACGATGTCGCCGAGGGCGCGGCGCAGGCGGCTCACGCCCATATCGGCGCCAACCTTCAGGAACTCGCCGGGCACGGGCTGGTCGCCGATCCCGCCGGCGCCCATGCCCGCATCCGCGTCGCCGCCTCGCTGGCCGATGCGCTCGCCGGCGCCGATCTCGTCCAGGAGAACGGGCCGGAGACCCTAGCGGCCAAGCAGGCCCTCTTCGCCGAGATGGATGCGCTCTGCCCGCCGGAGACCATCCTCGCCTCCTCCACCTCCTTCATCATGGCCTCGCTCTTCAGCGAGACGCTGAAAGGCCGCGCCCGCTGCCTCGTCGCCCACCCGGTCAACCCGCCCCATCTCGTGCCCATCGTCGAACTGGCGCCCGCCCCCTGGACCGATCCGCACATCGTCGCCCGCGCCAAGGCGATCTACGAGCAGGCCGGCCAGGTGCCGATCGTCCTGC
>JBKBRD010000346.1:0-3808 GCA_046292405.1 Allobosea sp.
CGCCGTCCGATTTCGTCACTGTGATGAAATCGGCCCCGAGGAACACGCCGCTGACGCCATCGACGCCGAACAGGCGCTGGGCGAGAGGCGAACGCTCCGCCTGCTCGGGCGCGCGCAGCTCGAGCGTGCCTTCCGGCATCACCGTGCGGCCCGGAATGAACTTCAGCGTGGCGGGGTTGGGCGTGGCTTCGGTCTGGATGAACATGGTCGCCTCCGGCGCAGGCGGTTCAAGGCCGCCGTTCCAGCTTTGGATATAAGCGCGCTGTTGGAATCATTCCAGCAGAAGCTTGTCGCGTCCTGTGCGGGACGATCACACGGGCAGCGCATCGGCGCGCTCATGCGAGCGCGTCGATCTCCTCGTCGGCGAGATGTCCGGGCACGATCGCCACGGGAATCGGGAAGGTCGCGGCCGATTTCCCGGCCAGCGCGCTGACCAGCGGCCCCGGCCCGTCGCGGCCGGAACTCGCCGCCAGCACCAGCAGCGAGATGTCCTCGTCGGCGTCGATCAGCTTGACCAGCTCATCGGCCTTGACGCCGGTGCGCACCACCTTTTCGGGCTCCATCCCCGCCAGCGCCCTGACCGAGGCCGCCGCCTCGTCGATCAGCGCCTGCGCCTGCGCCTCGGCTTCGGCCTGCATCACCTCGCCGACGCCGAGCCAGGTCTCGTGCTCGGGCGGGGTGACCACGCCCAGCAGAACGATGGCGGCGCCGACGCGGGCGCAGCGCCTTGCGGCGAACCGCACCGCCTTGGCGCATTCGGGGCTGTCATCGACAACCGCGAGGAATTTCGGACGATGGCCCGTTTCATAGGCCCGCCTGCGTTTCACCATCGGCTCTGTCCTGTCGCCGCTTCCAGGAGCGGCCATGGTGGCCTGCGCCGCCGGGGCGGCGCAAGCCCGCTCGGGGCGGGGCTGGCTTGCGCCTCAGCGCCGGACGAAGCCGAGAATATCCTTGACGTCGGCCATCACCGGCTCGGCGAGGGCCCGCGCCCGGTCCGCGCCATCGTGCAGGATCGCGTCGATATGGCTGACCTCGGCGAGCAGACGGCGCATCTCGCCGGCGATCGGCGCCAGCTTCTCCACCGCGAGATCGACGAGCGCGCTCTTGAAGGCGGAGAACTGGCCGCCGCCGAATTGCGCGAGCACCGCGGCCTTGGTCGCCCCCGACAGCCCGGCATAGATCCCCACGAGATTCTCCGCCTCCGGCCGGCCCGTCAGCCCCGCCTCCTCGGAGGGCAGCGCCTCGGGATCGGTCTTGGCCTTGCGCACCTTCTGCGCGATCGTCTCGGCGTCGTCGGTGAGATTGATGCGCGAATAGTCGGACGGGTCCGATTTCGACATTTTCTTGGTGCCGTCGCGCAGGCTCATCACCCGCGGCGCCGGGCCCTGGATCATCGGTTCGGGAAGCGGGAAGAATCCGAGCGCGCCCGTGCCCAGCCCGCGTTCGGCGATTTCCGCGCCGAAATCATTGTTGAACTTCTGGGCGATGTCGCGGGCGAGCTCGAGATGCTGCTTCTGGTCCTCGCCGACAGGGACATGCGTCGCCTTGTAGAGCAGGATGTCGGCCGCCATCAGCGCCGGGTAGGCGTAGAGCCCGATCGAGGCGTTCTCGCGGTCCTTGCCGGCCTTCTCCTTGAACTGGGTCATGCGGTTCAGCCAGCCCAGCCGCGCCACGCAGTTGAACACCCAGGCGAGCTCGGCATGCTGCGAGACCTGACTCTGGTTGAAGATGATGCTGCGCCTGGGATCGACGCCAGCCGCGACATAGGCGGCGGTGACCTCGCGAATCGCGCGGGTCAGGTCTTTGGGATCCTGCCAGACGGTGATCGCATGCATGTCGACGACGCAGTAGATGCACTCATGCGTCTCCTGCATCGCCACCCAATTGGTCAGCGCGCCGAGATAATTGCCGAGATGCAGCGTCGAGGTCGGCTGCATGCCGGAGAAGACGCGCTGGTGAAAGGCCGCCATCGGGCGCTCCCGCGAATGGGTGGAACCGGAGTGCCGCGTTCTGGCGGAAGCGGGGGGGCAGCGCAAGGGGCCCTGCTTGAGCCTCACGCCGCCGGCTTGCCGAGCCGCCCGAGCTCGCGCAGCTGGAAGGCGCCCAGCAGCCGTCCCGTCAGCGCGTAGACGGACAGCCCGCCCAGGCACAACCCGGCCAGCGCCAGCATGCGCAGGATCAGGCCATGCGGCTCCGACAGCGCCCCCGACAGCAGCGGCGTCAGCGCGCCCAGCGCCGCCAGCATGATGGCGGTCGCCGCGAGCAGGGCCAGCAGCGGCTTCAACAGCGGCATGCGCGGCCGCCACAACCGGTCTCGGATCAGCAGGCCGCCCAGCACGCAGGCCTGGACGAGGAAGGCCAGACTCGCCGCAAGAGCCGCGCTGGTGGCCGGCAGCGCGCTCGCCCCCAGCAACCCGGCGCCGATCGCAACGGCCAGGGCGGCGAGCCCGGCATAAACCGGCAGTCTCGGCGTCTGGCGGGCGAAATAGACCTGGGCAAAAACCTTCGCCATCACGGCGAAGGGCAGCCCGGCGGCGAAGGCGGCGAGCGCCGAGGCGGTGCGCATGCGGTCGATGGCGGTGAAGCGGCCGCGCTCGAACAGCACGGAGACGATGGGGTCGGACAGGAAGGCGAGCGCCGCCGCCGCCGGCAGAGCCAGAGCGAGGCCGAGAACCAGCGCCCGGTCCACCGTCTGGCGCCGCCCGTCAGCGTCGCCGGCCGCCTCCTGCCGTGCGATCGCCGGCAGCAGCACGACCCCCATGGCGACCGCCACGAAGCCGAGCGGCAGCTGGAAGATGCGGTCTGCGTAATACAGCCAGGACACCGCGCCGGGTTGGGCCGAGGCGATCTGCGTCGCCACCAGCAGCACGAGCTGCGAGGTGGAGGCCGCCAGCAGCGCCGGGCCGCCGAGCTTCACCAGGCGCGCCATCTCGGGCGACCAGCGCAGTCGCGGGGCGGGCAGGCCGGGCTTTCGCCGCATCAGCGCGAGCGCGATCATCACGAGGTGCAGGAAGCCGCCGACGCTGACAGCGACCGCAACCAGGGTGGCGGCGCCGTCGGCTCGCAAGCCGAGCCACAGCGCCAGCAACAGGGCGGCGAGCAGCACCAGGTTCAGCAGCGATGGCGCCAGCGCCGCCACCAGAAACCGGCCCTCGGCATTCAGCACGGCCGAGAGCAACGAGGCCAGCGTGGTGAAGGCGAGAAACGGCAGGGCGATGCGGGTGTAGTCGCTCGCCAGCGCAAAGGTCAGCGGCGCATCGCGAAAGCCGCCGGCGATCCCCAGCACGAGCCAGGGCGCGATCAGCAGGAACAGCCCCGTCAGCCCGCATGTCGCCAGCGCCAGCCAGGCGAAGGCCTCGCCTGCGAAGCGTCGCGCTGCTCCGGGACCCGATCCGCTGCGGATGCCGAGATAGACCGGCACGAAGGGCGCGTTCAGCCCGCCTTCGCCCAGAACCCGGCGCACCAGATTGGGCAGGCGGAAGGCGACCAGGAAGGCGTCCGCCACCGGCCCGGCCCCGAGCAGCCGCGCGATCAGCATGTCGCGCGCGAAGCCGAGCAGCCGCGACAGCACGGTCGCGAGTCCCACGACCAGCGAATTGCGGGCGAGCGTTGACGAGGCGGCCGGCATCAGCCTTCCTTTCCCAAGGGGAAGGCTCAGACTACAGGATGAAGCGACTGAGGTCCGTATTCTTCGCGAGATCGCCGATGCGCGCCTCGACATAGGCCGCGTCGATCAGCACGCTCTCGCCCGAGCGGTCGGGTGCGGTGAAGGAGACATCGTCCAGAATCCGCTCGATCACGGTCTGCA
>JBKBRD010000347.1:0-3794 GCA_046292405.1 Allobosea sp.
GGCCGGCGCCGCCATAGGCGCCGGTGCTCAGCGCAATGATGCCGACGAGGCTGTAGAGAAAGGAGCCGATGAACGTCGCCAGCACGTTCTGGGTGGTCGTATCCTCCATCACCAGGCGGGTCGCGCGCGGCGTGACGTTGCTCGTCGCAGCCGCATAGGCCGCCACCATCGTGCTCAGCGAAAACGTGGTGACCGCGAGCATGCTGGACGCGATGATGCCCAATATGTTGTCGACAGCGTCGGCGCCGATCTTGGTCGGCCAGTCGCTGGGTATGGAGGGCGCCAGCACGATCGCAGCCAGCGCGGTGGCGACCGCCAGGATCGAAAACAGGCTGGCGCGAAACCACATTCGCCTGGTGATCTGCGAGACAGCCCACAGCCAGCGCGACGTCATGACAGTCTGGGCTTCATCGAGAGGGATCCCGCTTTTGACGAACAGCAATGTGCGTCAGCAACGCCGCGCCTGGCCAAGGGTTGCTCAGCCCGCGCCGCGGGAGCGGGCTCGCGGCGGACCGACGTGGCGCTTCGGTTCGCAGACGCGCGACCAGGCCAGACCCGCCGGGGCGGCCCTTTCAAGATCGAACCCTGTTTCAGTCCCGGCATCCTCAGGCCATCCGGATCAACTTCGCGTGAGCCTGTAACGCGCGCCTTCCTGCGCGCGAATCCCTCGATGCCGGCGCCCATCGCGCTGGTCTTGCATCGCATGAGGTCACCATGTTGAACCGCCGTCACGCCATCGCCGCTCTTGCCGGCTCCGCCACCCTCCTGTCCGGACTCGGGGCCTGGTCCCTCGACAAAACCGCCTATTCGCAGAGCGCGTTCGAGGCCGCCCTGAAGGCCGGCAAGCCGGTCCTGGTCGACGTCACGGCGCCCTGGTGCCCGACCTGCAAGGCGCAGGCGCCGATCCTGTCGGAGCTGACCAAGCAGCCGCGCTTCAAGAATCTGGTCGTCTTCACTGTCGATTTCGACAGCCAGAAGGACGTGCTGCGCGGGCTCAAGGCCCAGCAGCAGAGCACGCTGATCGTCTTCAAGGGCGGCGCGGAAATCGGGCGATCGGTCGGCGACACCGGCAAGGCGTCGATCGAAGCGCTGCTTGCCCGCGCGATCTGAAGGCGGTCCCGCCATGGCTGCCTCAGGCTTTGCGCTGATTGCCGGAATCCTGTCGATCCTGTCGCCCTGCGTCCTGCCGCTGCTGCCGATCGTGCTGGGCACGGCGGTGTCGGAACATCGTTGCGGGCCGATCGCGCTTGCGGCAGGGTTGGCCTTGTCGTTCACCGCCATCGGGCTGTTCGTGGCGACGATCGGCTTTGCGATCGGTCTCGACGCCGGCGTCTTCCGCATGGCTGCGGCGGTCATGCTGATCTTGCTCGGCCTCGTGCTGATGCTGCCCGCATGGCATGCGCGGGTGGCGGCGGCGGGCGGCCCGCTCAGCAATTGGACCGAGCAGCGCTTCGGCGGGTTTTCGCCCGGCGGCCTGCGCGGCCAGTTCGGCGTCGGGCTGCTGCTCGGCGCGGTCTGGAGTCCCTGCGTCGGGCCGACGCTGGGAGCTGCCTCGGTTCTCGCCGCCCAGGGCGAGAATCTCGGCGCGGTCGCGCTGACCATGCTCGCCTTCGGCGTCGGCGCCGGCCTGCCGTTGATTGCGCTGGGCATGCTGTCGCGCGCCCGGCTGATGAGCCTGCGCAACCGCATGATGGCGGCGGGACAGGGCTTCAAGACCGCGCTCGGCGGCTTTCTCGTCGCGGTTGGATTCCTGATTCTGACGGGCTGGGACAAGATCCTCGAGGCCGCGCTCGTCGCCGCCTCGCCGGAATGGCTGACGCGGCTGACCACATCGTTTTGACCGCGCGGGGTGGCGACCACGGAAAGGCCTTTCGAAATGCCCGACATCGAGACCGTTCCGCCCGGCGCGCCCGCGCCTCGTGACGACATCGAAGAACGGGCTGGCGGCGTGTTGGTGCAGCGCCTCAAGCGGGGCTCGATCGCGACGCCGACACGCAGAAGCGTGTTGCTGGGGCCGGCGGCGACGTTGCTGAATGGCGCACTGGCGCCGGGAGCGCGCGCCGCCTCCACGCCCTATCCGCCGCCTCTCAGCACGCCGCACGCCCAGTTCACAGTGCTCGATCCGCGTGAGGATGTGAGCGCAATCGTTCTGCGCGATCTGGCGGGCGGGCGGAGGACGCTCGCCTCCTATCGCGGCAAAGCCGTGCTGCTCGCCTTCTGGGCCAGCTGGTGCCCGCCCTGTCGACGCGAACTGCCGATCCTGCATAGGCTCCAGAAGCAGGCCGAGCACGCGCCGTTCGCAGTCGTGCCGGTGTCGCTGGATCGCGATGCGGCCACGGCTTCGGCCTATCTCCGCCGGCTCGGCCTCGACGGTTTCGCGAGTTTCATCGACACAGAAGGGAAAGTCGCGTCCGGGCCGCAATCCAAGGTTGCGACGCCGTTTCCGCTTTTCGGCATGCCGATGAGCTATGTGATCGACGCTCAAGGCCGCAGCGGCGGTTATCTCACCGGCGAAGCCGATTGGAGCGCAGCGGCCGCGCTGGCCCTGTTGCGCTTCTATGCACGGTCTTAAAGCATCATCCCGTCAAGCGGATCAGCCCGATCCTCCGCGCTCATGGCCCGACGAGCTGCCCGCCATCGACGATGATCGTCTGCGCAGTCACCCAGCTCGCCATGTCCGAGGCGAGGAACAGCGCCACCGCCGCGACCTCCTCGGGCTTGCCCATCCGCCCGAAGGGGATGCTGGCCAGCGTCGCGCGGTAAAGTTCCGGATTGGAGGTTTTGCGCTCCTCCCAGGTTCCGCCCGGGAACTCGATCGAGCCCGGCGCCACCCCATTCACGCGAATGCCCTTGTGCGCCAGCATCTTGGCCTGGCTCGCGGTGTAATGGATCACCGCGGCCTTGATCGCGCCATAGGGCGCCGAGCGCGACGAGGCGCGCAGCGCCGAAATCGAGGAGATGTTGATGATCGCGGCGCCCGGCTGCATGTGCGGGACGGCGGCATGGCTGCCGCGCACGATCGCCATCATGTCGACGCTGAGCGAAGCCGCCCAGCCGTCCTCATCGTCGGAATGGCCGAAGCCCGAGGCGTTGTTGACGAGAATGTCCAGGCCGCCGAGCGCGGCGACGGCCTGCGGGACATAAAGCTGGATCGCCGCCGCATCGGCGAGATCGACGCTGGCCGCATGGGCGGTGACGCCGAGCGCGGCGATTTCGCCGCGCGTGGCCTCGAGCGGGCCCGGGCTGCGGGCGCAGATCGAGACGGATGCCCCGGCCGCGGCGAAGCCCAGCGCGATGGACCGGCCGATGCCACGGCTCCCGCCCATCACGATTACGCGCTTGCCTGTGAAATCCATCGCCATGTCGCTATTCGCCTTCCCATTGAGAGACTGCTCCATGCTTAGCCGAATTGCGGGACGAAGGTCCGCCTGCGCAGGCATGGCCGCGCAGCGACACGCGCATCGCGCTTGTCTCAGCTCGAGCTCAGCCGGTCGGGCACGGCCTGCGCCGCGAAGCGCAGGTTGAACACCGTGCCGCCGCCCAGGCTCGAGCGCCAGTCGATCTCGGCTGCGAGCTGGACCGCGAGCGTCTTGATCAGCGTGTCGCCAATGCCGCGGCGCGTCTGTGGGTCGAATCCGGCGCCGTCATCGCTGATGGTCACGCCATGGCGATCGTCCGTGCTGTCGAGCGCGACGTTGATCGTGCCGAGCCGCCCGTCACGGAAGCCATGCTGCAGCGCGTTGGACAGGGCTTCGTGAATGATCAGGGCGAAAGCCGTGGCATGGTCCAGGGGC
>JBKBRD010000348.1:0-3787 GCA_046292405.1 Allobosea sp.
GCCGATGCTGCCCAATGTCGCAGGCCCTGCGGCGACGCGCCGCCAGATCGTGGCCTATTCGCTGGTTATGGCTCCGGTCGCCGTGTTGCCGGCGCTGATGGGCTTTGCCGGCATGGCCTATCTCGTGGTGTCGGTGGTGACCGGCCTGGCGATGATCGCGCTCGCGGTCCGGGTGCTCAAGACGACGGAGGGCGACGCCGCCTTCAAGGCCGCCTATTCGCTGTTTGGCTTCTCGATCCTGTATCTCTTCCTGCTGTTTGCCGTGTTGCTGGCCGAGAACAGCCTCGGGCTGATGTGGGCGCTGCCCAAGGTGCTGGGATGAGCCAGGATGGCAAGCCGCCGCTGCCGCCGGCAGCCTTTTCGCCCGAGGACATGGCGCGGCGGCGTCGGCGCAATATTGCGCTCGCGCTGGTGCTCGGCGGGCTGGTGATCTTCTTCTTCCTGGTCACGCTGGTGAAGACGGGTCCCGCGATCATGAACAGGCCGCTGTGATGACCGCCGCCGCATCCGACGCCCGCAGGACCGCGACGCGCCGCACCGCGCTGATCTGCTCGGGCGTGGCGATGGGCATGGTCGGGCTGTCCTTCGCCGCAGTGCCGCTCTACGATCTGTTCTGCAAGGTCACGGGCTTCGGCGGCACGCCGATGGTCGGCACGGCGGGCGCCGGCGTCATCCTTGACCGGACCATGGCGGTGCGCTTCGACGCGAACGTCTCGCCCAAGCTGGGCTGGCGATTCGAGCCCGAGACGCCCGAGGTGACCCTGCGCGTCGGCGAGACCAAGACCGTCTTCTACAAGATCACCAACCGCTCGGATAAGCCGACCACCGGCATCGCCAGCTACAATGTGACGCCCGAGAAGAGCGCCGCCTTCTTCGTCAAGATCCAGTGTTTCTGCTTCACCGAGCACACGCTGCAGCCGGGCGAGACGCTGGAAGCCCCGGTGGTTTTCTACATCGACCCCGAGATCGCGCAGAATCGCGAAATGGACGGGATCAAGTCGGTGACGCTGTCCTATACCTATTTTCCGACCAAGCCGGGCGCCGGCGCGACGGCCGTGACCGATCAGGCCGCCGTTTCGCCGGGTAACGCTGTTTCGCCGGGTGGCGCCCTTTCGCCGGGTGATGCCCTTTCGCCGGGTGACTTGGCCAAGACGAAGCTGTAAACACGCGCGCATCATCACGGCGCATAATTTGGACGCGGAGACTGTCACGATGGCCGGGGCCCATACCAAGAACCACGATTACCATCTCGTCGACCCGAGCCCGTGGCCGCTCGTCGGCGCGGCGAGCGCGACGATCATGGCGATCGGCGCGGTGATGTGGATGAAGGCCATGCCGCTCGGCGGCATGAAGGTCGGTCCGCTGGTCTTCGGCGCCGGCCTGCTCGGCGTGCTCTACACCATGCTCGCCTGGTGGATGGACGTGATCCGCGAGGCGGAGAAGGAGGGCCACCACACCCGCGTGGTGCAGATCCATCATCGCTACGGCATGATCATGTTCATCGCCTCCGAGGTGATGTTCTTCGTCGCCTGGTTCTGGGCCTATTTCGACGCCAGCCTCTATGCCGGCGAAGCGATCAACTACACCCGCCAGGAATTCACCGGCGGCGTCTGGCCGCCCAAGGGCATCGCAACCTTCGATCCCTGGCATCTGCCGCTGCTCAACACGCTGATCCTGCTGACCTCGGGCACCACCGTGACCTGGGCGCATCACGCGCTGATCAACGGCGATCGCAACGGGCTGAAGCAGGGGCTGTGGCTCACCGTCATTCTCGGCGTGCTCTTCACCATCTGCCAGGTCTACGAGTACTCGCACGCCACCTTCGCCTTCAGCGGCCATATCTACGGCTCGACCTTCTTCATGGCGACCGGCTTCCACGGCTTCCACGTGGTGATCGGCACCATCTTCCTGGCGGTCTGCCTCTACCGGGTCTATCTCGGCCACTTCAAGCCGAACCAGCATCTCGGCTTCGAGTTCGCTGCCTGGTACTGGCACTTCGTCGACGTGGTGTGGCTGTTCCTCTTCGCCGCCATCTATGTCTGGGGCGCCGGAGCACCTGCGGCCCACTGATCCCGGGACGGTCGATACGAGCCTCGTGCAATTCCTGAAAGGCGGCCTCGGCCGCCTTTCGCATTTAGGAGGCCGCCATGGCCGAACCCGACATCGCCCTGCCCTCGCCCTACAAAACCGGCCTCGCCGGCCGTTGCCCGCGCTGCGGCGAAGGCAAGCTGTTCGACGGCTTTTTGAAAGTGCGGCCACGCTGCGCCGCTTGCGGGCTGGATTTCAGCTTCGCCGATTCGGCGGACGGGCCGGCTGTGTTCATCATGCTGATCGCGGGCTTCGCGGTGCTCGGCGCGGCGCTCTATGTCGAGATCGCCTATGAGCCGCCGATCTGGCTGCATCTGGCGATCTGGCTGCCGCTCGCGGTCATCGTCTGCCTGGCGATGCTGCGGCCGATGAAGGGGCTCGCCGTCTCCCTGCAATACGCCAACAAGGCCGAGGAGGGCCGGCGCGACTCATGACGGCGATCACTCCGCCGCCGGCTCCGCGGCTAATCTGGCCGGCGCTGCTGACTGTCGTCGGCACGATCGTGCTGGTCACGCTCGGCACCTGGCAGATCATGCGCATGAGCGAAAAGCGCGTCTTCATCGACCGGCTGGCGGCGCAGGCTGCCGGCCAGCCTGCTTCGATGCCGGCCGCAGCGACCTGGGCGGGGCTCGACCCGGCCAGGCTCGACCTGACCCGCGTCGCCGCCAGCGGCGCCTATGTCGAGGGGCCCTTCGCCAGCGTGCGCACCACCATCGCGTCGGGCGGACCGGGCACGCGGCAATTGTCGGGCTTCGGGCGCTGGATCTTCCAGGGTTTTCGCCTGCAGGATGGCGGGGTCGTCCTCGTCAATCGCGGCTTCGTGCCGGAAAGCCGGCTCGGGCAGATCCAGCCGGCGCAGGGTCCTGCTACGGTGATCGGCTATCTGCGCGCGCCGGAAATCCGCAACAGCTTCACGCCCGACGATCTGCCGGCGCAGCGCGAGTTCTACACCCGCGACCCGGCCGCCATCGCCGCCGCCCTGAGCCTGCCGCCGGCGCCGTTCTATCTCGAGGCCGAGCGCCAGGGCGACGGCATGACGCCGCCGGCCGGCGTCGACGCGACCGAGCTGATCGCGCGGATTCCCGACAATCATCTGCAATATGCGCTGACCTGGTACGGGCTGGCGCTGACGCTGATCGGCGTCTTCGCCGCCTTCGCCTGGCAGGGGCGCCGGCGGACGGGCTGAGGCGGTTCCGGCGCCAGAGAGGCGCCTGCGCCGCTGCCGCGCGCCCCTTCTCCCCTGGCGGGAAAAGGGAAGAGGCAGCGCGGCTGATGCGCGAAAGCGCCCTTTGCCCTGCGCGCGGCTCCGGCCTATAGCTTCAGCCCGGACCACGCGAAGCCCAGAACGCCGAGATCAAGAACCGTGCTGCATGTCTCCACCCGCGGGGAAGCGCCCGCGCTTTCCTTCTCCGATGCGCTGCTGGCGGGGCTCGCCCGCGATGGCGGGCTTTATGTCCCGCAAACGTATCCGCAGCTCGGCGCAGATGAGATCGCCGGCTTCTCGGGCCAGCCCTATGCCCGCGTGGCGCAAAGGGTGATCGGCGCGCTGGCCGCCGGCGATGTCGCGGAGGAGGCGCTGTCGGCGATGATCGAGGAGGCCTACGCCAGTTTCAGGCATCCGGCCGTCTGCCCGCTGACCCAGCTCGGCGACAATCTCTTCGTGCTCGAACCGTTTCACGGGCCGACGCTCGCCTTCAAG
>JBKBRD010000349.1:0-3785 GCA_046292405.1 Allobosea sp.
CGGCAGCACGCAGCGATCGTCGCGGCGGATCTGTTCTTCCGCCTGCATCCAGTTCATCTGCGCGATACGCACGGCCTGTTCCTTGCAAAGTTTCGATTTCCGGCCATCCTTGACTCTTGCACCCGACACCGTCAAGTTCCATTTGGAACTAAATGGAGGCCATGATCATGCGACGCGCTCCGACCGCCCTTTCGCGTCTCGACCATGAGCGCGAGGCCGCCTTGCGCGACCTCGATCCGCTGACTCTCACCAAGCTCTGGGACAATCCATGCTGGTTGTCGTTCAGGCTGAATTTTGTGGCCTTCCGCTTCAACGATCCGGTCTATCGCTGGATCGAAACGCGCTATGGCCTGGTGAGGCCGGAATTCGTGGTGCTCTACGCCGTCGGGCTGAAGGATGGCGTGGCCGCCAAGAACATCGTCTCCTCCTCCGGCCTGCCCAAGAACACGCTGAGCCGGGCGATCCAGAAGCTGCTCCAGCGCCGGCTTTTGAGGCGCGAGACGGATCGCGACGATCTGCGCAGCTACGTGCTGCGCCTGACCACCGCCGGGCGCGCCATTTTCGAGGAGACGATGCCGCTGATGCTGCAGCGGCAGTCGACCATGCTCTCGGCTCTGAACGAGGCCGAGCAGCGCCAGCTTTGCGAGCTGATGGACAAGCTCGTCATCGCTTCCTCCACCTGGCCCGCCGATCTCGAACAAGACGTCAAACAAGAAGAGGGGACTTGAGAATGAACACGCTTCGTCACACCCGCCTGGCCGCCCTGGCCGCGCTGCTCGCCGTCACGGTCTCCAGCGCCGCCCTGGCGCAGAATCTCACCATCGGCGTGCGCGCCGGTCCGGATTCGATCGATCCGCATTTCACCGCGACCGGCACCCATGCCGAATCGCTCAAGCATGTCTTCGACACGCTGACCTGGTCCGGCGACAAGCTGCAGATCGAGCCGCGGCTCGCTTTGAGCTGGAAGGCGATCCAGCCCTCCGTCTGGGAATTCAAGCTGCGTCCGGGCGTCAAGTTTCATGACGGCTCCGACTTCACCGCCGAGGACGTGAAGTTCTCGATCGAGCGCATCCCGGTCGTCTCCGGCCCGAACCCGACGACGATCTATGTCCGTCGCGTCAAGGAGGTGAAGATCATCGACCCGCTGACCGTGCACATGATCACGGACGGGCCGGCGCCGAACCTGCCCAATGATTTCATCCGCCTCTTCATCGTCTCCCACAAGGCGGCGGCCGGGCTGACCAAGGACAACGCCAACGAGGCGTTCAATTCGGGCAAGGCCGCGATCGGCACCGGCCCCTACAAGTTCGTCTCCTGGACGCCGAAGGACCAGATGGTGCTGGAGCGCTTCGACGGTTTCTGGGGCGAGAAGGAGCCTTGGGCCCGCGTCGTCCGCAAGGAACTGCCCAATGACGCAGCCCGCGTCGCGCAGCTCAAGGCCGGCCAGGTCGACATCATCGTGCGCGCGCCGGCTTCCGACGTCGCCACGCTGAAGCGCGATCCGAAGCTCAGCGTCTCGACCATCGACACGGTCTATGTCTTCAACATGGAGATCGACCTGCGCGACAAGTCCCCGCAGGTCGCCGGCAAGGACGGCATGCCGCTGGCGAAGAACCCGCTCCAGGATCCCAAGGTGCGCGAGGCGATCGACCTCGCCATCGACCGGCCGGCGCTGGTCGAGATCGCGATGGAAGGCCTCGGCGCGCCGGTCAACCAGCTCGTCACCTCCAACATCGCCGGCTTCAACAAGACGCTGCCGGTGCTGAAGCCCGACCTCGCCAAAGCCAAGAAGCTGATGGAGGAGGCGGGCTATCCCAACGGCTTCAAGGTCACCTTCTCCTTCACCAATGACCGTCTCCCCGGCGACCGCCAGGTCGGCACCTCGATCGCGCAGATGCTGGCGCGCATCGGCGTCGACGTGACCGCCAACGCCCAGCCGGGCGCGGTCTTCTTCCCCGCCCGCACCCGCGCCGAATTCTCGATGGCGATGTCCGGCTGGGGCACGCTGACCGGCGAGGCCAACTACACCCTCTCCTCGGTCGTCCATTCCAACGATCCGGCCAAGAAGCTCGGCGCCTTCAACGTGCTCGGCTACAAGAACGAGAAGCTGGACAAGCTGATCGAGGACGCCTCGGTCGAGCTCGACGAGGCCAAGCGCAACGACTTCCTCGCCCAGGCCAACGCCATCGTCGCCACCGACCGCCCCCGCATCCCGATCGTCGCCGTGGGCTCCGCCTGGGCGATGCAGAAGGACAAGGTGACGATCGCCCCGCGCGTCGACGAAGACACGCTGGCGATGGACATCAAGCCTGTGAAAAAGTGATCCGAAGGCGAGTGGCGAATGGGGAATGGCGAATGAGGCCGTTCCACACTCGCCACTCCCGCATTGCCACTCGCCATTCGCCAAGGTCATCCCCATGCCCATCGCCCTCGCCATCCATGGCGGCTGCGGCACTTTGCCGAAAGCCGAACTTTCAGAGGCCGAATGGGCGGAAGGGAAGGCGCATCTCGCCGCCTCGCTCCGCGCCGGCTGGGCGATCCTCGCCAAGGGCGGCTCCGCGCTGGACGCCGTCGAGGCTTCCGTGCGGGTGATGGAGGATTCGCCCCATTTCAACGCCGGCCATGGCGCGGCGCTGAACGCCGATGGCGAGCATGAGCTCGACGCCTCGATCATGGACGGCGCGACCTTGGCCGCGGGCGCGCTGGCCGGCCTGCGCAAGACGAAGCACCCGGTCTCGGCCGCGCTGAGCCTGCTGCGGCGCGGCGACCCGCTGATGTTCATCGGCGCGGCGGGGGATCGCTTCGCTGCGGAAGAGGGCCATGAAATGGTCGAGAACGAGTTCTTCTCGACCGAGCGGCGCCGCAAGAACCTGGCCTCGATGAAGATCCGCGAGCTCGTCGGCACGGCCGCCGAGGCGAGCGAGGCTGAAAAGCACGGCACGGTCGGCGCCGTTGCCTGCGATTCCAAGGGCCATCTCGCCGCCGCCACCTCGACGGGGGGCTACACCAACAAGCCGGCCGGGCGCGTCGGCGATTCCCCGATCATTGGCGCCGGCACCTATGCGCGCGACGGGCGCTGCGCCGTTTCCGGCACCGGCAAGGGCGAATTCTTCATCCGCTACTGCATCGGCCACGAGATCGCATCGCTGATCGCCTATCAGGGCCTGAGCCTCAAGGACGCGACCGATGCGGCGCTTGCCGAGCTGACCGCCCACAAGATCGGCGCCGGGCTCGTCGCCGTCGGCGCCAATGGAGAGATCGTCGCGCCCTATAATTCCGAGGGCATGTATCGCGGCTGGGTCACCCCCGACGGGCAGGTCCATGTCGCCACCCATGCGCAGGTCGAGATCGCGGGGCGGGCATGAGCGCGCCATCCGACGAACCGATTTTGATCTGGGGCGCCGGCGCCATCGGCGGCACGCTGGGCGCCTATTGGGCTCGCGCCGGCGTGCCGGTGCTGCTGGTCGATATCGTGCCCGAGCATGTCGAGGCCTGCCGCACCGCCGGCCTGCACATTTCCGGCCCGATCGAGGATTTCACCCAGGTCATCCCCGCCGTCACGCCGGGAGAGCTGACGGGGCGCTACAAGCGCGTCGTGCTGGCGGTGAAGGCCGGCGCGACCGATGCGGCTTTGGCTGCGCTCGCCTCCCATCTCGCGGCGGATGGCTATGTGCTCTCCGCCCAGAACGGGCTGAACGAGATCGCCATCTCGAAGGCGGTCGGCGCGGCCCGGACCATGGGCTGCTTCGTTAATTTCGGCGCCGACTGGCACGGGCCGGGCGAGA
>JBKBRD010000350.1:0-3757 GCA_046292405.1 Allobosea sp.
TAAGCATCCGACGGCAGATTGCTTTTGACAGAAATAAGACGCGGGGTGATTGTCGAATTCGCAAGCCGTTGGTAGCTCTGCATTGAACTCGCATCCCGCATGCGCCGGCGTCATGCCGGCGAAAAGAACGGGAGCGGATCAGAGGGGTAGGCGTCGACAATGGAAGTCTTTCTCCAGCAGCTCATCAACGGGCTGACACTGGGGTCGATCTACGGCCTCATCGCCATCGGCTACACGATGGTTTTCGGCATCATCGGCATGGTCAATTTCGCCCATGGCGACGTGTTCATGCTCTCGGCCTTCATCGCCCTGATCTTCTTCATGCTGATCGCCTCCTGGTTCGGCGCGGGGCTGATCGTGCTGGCGCTGATCTTCGTGCTGATCCTGGCGATGTTCTTCACCTCGCTGTGGAACTGGACGATCGAGCGCGTCGCCTACCGCCCCTTGCGCGGCTCGTTCCGGCTGGCGCCGCTGATCTCCGCCATCGGCATGTCGATCTTCCTGATGAACTTCGTCCAGGTCGTGCAGGGCCCGCGCAACAAGTCGACCCCGCCCATGCTCAACAAATCGATCACGCTGATCGAGAGCACGACCTATGCTGTGCAGATCTCCTACAAGCAGATCGTCATCATCGCGACCACGGCGATCCTGCTCGCGATCTTCTGGTACATCGTCCAGAAGACGCCGCTCGGCCGGGCCCAGCGCGCCTGCGAGCAGGACCGCAAGATGGCCGCGCTGCTCGGCATCGACGTCGACCGCACCATCTCGATCACCTTCGTCATGGGCGCCGCGCTGGCGGCTGTCGCGGGCGTCATGTACCTCGTCCTCTACGGCGTGGTGAGCTTCAACGACGGCTTTATCCCCGGTGTTAAGGCCTTTACGGCGGCCGTGCTCGGCGGCATCGGCTCGCTGCCTGGCGCCGTCATCGGCGGGCTGCTGATCGGTCTGATCGAGGTGATGTGGTCGGCCTATTTCACCATCGACTACAAGGATGTCGCCGCCTTCTGCATCCTGGCCATCGTGCTGGTCTTCATGCCCTCCGGCCTGCTCGGCCGGCCTGAAGTCGAGAAGGTCTGACGCCGATGACCGCGCCTGCCGCAACCACGCCTGCAGCCCGCGAACGCGACCTCAAGGCCGCGCTCAAGGAAGCCGCTTTCGCCGGGCTCATCACCTTCGGCCTGTGCATCCCGATCATCGCCTGGGGCACGCGCCAGAACATGGACAATGTCCTGGTGCTGGATCCGCGCTGGGACGCGGTGGCCTGGGCCGTCGCCATCGTCTTCGTCGGCCGGTTTTTGGTGGTGCTGCGCCAGCAGGGCGCGGCCGATCGCAAATCGATGCTGCGCTTCCTGCCGCATGGCACGTTCGCCTTCTTCCAGCGGCATTCGCGCACCTTCTCGGCGCTGGGGCTCGGCTTCCTCGTCACCTTCCCGATCATCGCGATCAACCTCGCGGGCTGGGGCGGCGCCCTGAAGTGGATCGACAATTTCGGCGTCCAGATCCTGATCTACGTGATGCTGGGCTGGGGTCTCAACATCGTCGTCGGCCTCGCCGGCCTGCTCGATCTCGGCTATGTCGCGTTCTACGCGGTCGGCGCCTATTCCTACGCGCTGCTGGCCAAGAATTTCGGCCTGTCCTTCTGGATCCTGCTGCCGCTCTCGGGCATTCTCGCGGCGTTCTGGGGCATGCTGCTGGGCTTCCCCGTGCTGCGCCTGCGCGGCGACTATCTCGCCATCGTGACGCTGGCCTTCGGCGAGATCATCAGGCTCGTGCTGATCAACTGGGTCGATTTTTCCGGCGGTTATGCCGGCATCTCGGGCATTCCGCGCCCGAGCTTCTTCGGCATCCCGTTCAACGCCAGCGACGAGGGCTTCGCCGCCGTTTTCGGTCTCGAATTCTCGCCGCTCTACCGCACCATCTTCCTCTACTATCTCATTCTTGCGCTGGCGCTCCTGACGGCCTTCGTCACGCTGCGGCTGCGCCGCCTGCCGGTGGGACGCGCCTGGGAGGCGCTGCGCGAGGACGAGATCGCCTGCCGTTCGCTCGGCATCAACACCACCAACACCAAGCTTACGGCCTTCTCGATCGGGGCGATGTTCGGCGGCTTCGCCGGCGCGTTCTTTTCGGCGCGCCAGGGCTTCATCTCGCCGGAATCCTTCGTCTTCATGGAATCGGCGATCATCCTCGCCATCGTCGTGCTCGGCGGGATGGGCTCGCTCTGGGGCTGCGCCATCGCCGCGGTGGTGATGATCGGCGGCACCGAGCTGCTGCGCGAGCTCGACTGGCTGAAGCAGATCTTCGGCAATGATTTCGACCCGACGAAATACCGCATGCTGATCTTCGGCCTCGCCATGGTGGTGATCATGATCTGGAAGCCGCGCGGCCTGATCTCGACGCGCGAGCCGACCGCCTTCTTGAAGGAGAAGAAATCGATCTCCTCGGATATGGTCCAGGAGGGGCATGGCTGATGACGACCGCGCTCCACCAGCCTCCGCTTTTGCAGGTCGAACACCTGACCATGCGCTTTGGCGGCCTGACCGCCGTCAACGACCTCTCCTTCAACGCGCATAAGGGCGAGATCACCGCGCTGATCGGCCCCAACGGCGCCGGCAAGACCACGGTGTTCAACTGCATCACCGGCTTCTACAAGCCGACCGAAGGCATGATGACGCTGACCCAGGACAGCGGCGCCAGCTACCTGCTCGAGCGCATGCCGGATTTCCGCATCTCCTGGAAAGCCCGCGTCGCCCGCACCTTCCAGAACATCCGCCTCTTCGGCGGCATGACGGTGCTGGAGAACCTGCTCGTCGCCCAGCACAACCCGCTGATGCAAGCCTCCGGCTACACCTTCCTCGGCGTGCTCGGCATCGGCGGCTACGCCGCCCGCGAGAAGGAGGCGATCGAGAAGGCCAAATTCTGGCTGGAGAAGATCAACCTGATTCACCGCGCCGACGATCCCGCCGCCGACCTGCCCTATGGCGACCAGCGCCGCCTCGAGATCGCCCGCGCCATGTGCACCGATCCCGTGCTGCTCTGCCTCGACGAGCCGGCCGCCGGCCTCAATCCGCGCGAGAGCCTCGAGCTCAACGAATTGCTGCTGTCGATCCGCAAGGACATCGGCGCGGCCCTGCTGCTGATCGAGCACGACATGTCGGTGGTCATGGAGATTTCCGACCATGTCGTGGTGCTCGACTACGGCACCAAGATCGCCGACGGCACGCCCGCCGAAATCCAGTCCGATCCTAAAGTCATCGCCGCCTATCTCGGCGTCGACGACGATGAAGTCGAAGCTGTCGAGGCGGAGGTCGGCCTGTGACGATGGAAGCCTCCCGCCTGCCCTCATCGCCGGTCGCGCCGCTGCCGACTGCGGCGCCCGTGCTCACGGTGCGCGGCGTCAAGACCTATTACGGCAAGATCATCGCGCTCAAGGGCGTCGATCTCGATGTCCGCTCCGGCGAGATCGTCACCATGATCGGCGCCAACGGGGCCGGCAAATCCACCCTGATGATGACGATCTTCGGCAACCCCCAGGCGCGCGAAGGCACGATCACCTATGAGGGGCGCGACATCACGAAGATGCCGAGCCATGAGATCGCGCGGCTGGGCATCGCCCAATCTCCGGAAGGCCGGCGCATCTTCCCGCGCATGACCGTGTTCGAGAACCTGCAGATGGGCGCCGCCGTGCGCGGGCTCGACCATTTCGACGAGGATCTCGACAAGATCTGCGTGCTGTTTCCGCGCATCAAGGAACGGCTGC
>JBKBRD010000351.1:0-3747 GCA_046292405.1 Allobosea sp.
GTCCGGCGTCAGCCAGGCGTCATCGCGGTCGCGCGGTTGCGGCCGTGACAGTGCGACGTCGGTTGAGGCGCGTGGTCATGCTTCCGATATGGTGGAGGCGAGCCGCGCTGTCAATCGGATGCGCGGGCTGGAGGCTCTGGGACGCGTGGTTCAGGAGCCCCCTGGAGCATCCTTCGAGACGGCCCTGACGGGCCTCCTCAGGATGAGAGCTCGTGAGGCGTGATCGGTGATTTTGCCATGGCGTGAATCACTTGCAGTCATCGCCTGCCACAGCGAGTCAGCCTGTCGCCGCCTGCGCCAACCGCTTCAACGCCAGCCCCTGGATATAGTGCTGCGCCACGGCTGCCCCGGCGATGGCGGTGGCGTCGGCGTGGTCGTAAGGCGGCGAGACCTCGACGATGTCCATGCCGCGCCAGTCGAGATCGCGGATGCCCCAGACCATGCGCAGCGCCGTCTCGGTGGCGAAGCCTCCCGCGACCGGGGTGCCGGTTCCAGGCGCATGGCCGGGATCGATCGCGTCGATGTCGAAGGTGAGATAGGCCGGCCCCTCCCCGACGCGGGCGCGGATCGCCTGGACGACGCCTTCCACGCCCAGCGCATGGGCGCTGTAGCCGTCAATGACGGCGATGCCGCAATCGCGCGGGGCGACCGTCCTGATGCCGATCTGGATCGAGCGATCGACATCGATCAGATCCTCGCGCACGGCTTCGAGCACAAAGGTGCCGTGGCTGATCGCGCCGACGCCGTCATCCCAGGTGTCCTGATGCGCATCGAACTGCACCAGCGCGAGCTTGCCATGGCGGGCGACATGGGCGCGCAGCAGCGGCAGGGTGATGAAATGGTCGCCGCCGAGCGTGACCAGATGCGCGCCGGTCGCGATGATCGCGGCGGCGTGATCCTCGATCGATTTGGCGCAGCCATGCAGATCGCTGCGCGGCAGCGGACAGTCGCCATAGTCGACCGCAGCCAACGTCTCGAACGGATCGATGCGCGAGGGGTATTGCGCGTCGCCGTCGAAAATCGCGCTGACGCGGCGAAGCGCCTGGGGGCCGAAGCGCGTGCCGGGGCGGTTCGAGACCGCGAGGTCGAAAGGCACGCCCCAGATGGCGAGATCGCAGCCGGCGACATCCTTGCTGTAGCGGCGACGCATGAAAGAGAGCGCCCCGGCATAGGTCGGGTCCTGCGCAGCGCCGCGGATATCGCCGGTGAAGGCATGGTCGATCATCGGGAAAGCCTCGAATTCGGCGGGAATGACGGCATGGCTTCAGCGGCGAGCGCCGACGAGCCAGACATAGAGAATCCAGGGCAGGATCAGCGACAGGCCCGTCAGAACCAGGCGCAGCGTGGTCCAGAGCACCGGGTTGTCCAGCGCCCGCCCGTCCAATTCGGGCACGCCATGGACCATTCCGAGCGCCATGGCCGGCGCAAGGAAGATCACCAGCGCGTTGACGATGCGCCGTGCCCGGCCATGCTGCCCGCGCGACAGCGCCAGCAGGGCCGGGACGGCGATCATGCCGAAGGCGATGAGGAGCAGCAGAACGCGCATGGCGGGCACCGGGATCGAGGACCCGCCCGATCTAGCATGGATGCGGCGCGGCTCCAGCCGCCGCGACCGGATCGAACAGCCGTTTCTGTCGTTTTATCCGGCTGCGACGCTTGCAGCCGTGCGGCCGGTGGCGCGCGTGGCGTGGACCACCGCCATACCGAGCAGCGCGAAGGCGAGCGCCTGATGCGCCAGCCCCGCCCAGAGCGGCACGACCAGCAGCAGGGTGACGATGCCGAGCGCCGCCTGCGCGAGTGTCATGCCCGCCAATGCGGCGGCCCGCCTCGCCTCGCCCGTGCCGGCCGCGTCGCCGCGCAGCGAGATCGCGTGCCAGAGCGCGAATGCGAGCAGGAGATAGGCGCCGATGCGATGGTTGAACTGCACCAGCGCGACGTTATCGACGAAATTCTCCCAGAGCGGGCTTTGCGCGAACAGGGTCGAGCCGGACGGGATCAGCGCGCCATCCATCAGCGGCCAGGTGTTGAAGGTGAAGCCGGCGCGCGAGCCGGCGACCAGCCCGCCCAGCGCGATCTGCGCGAAGATCAGCGCCAGCAACAGCCAGGCCATGCCCCCGGCCCGCGCCGCTTGGGTGCGGCGCGGTGGAGTCAGCCAGGTCGCGAAGGCGACAACCGAGGCGAAGAACAGCCCGGCGAAGCTGAGATGCAGCGTCAGCTTGACCGGCGCCACGGCCACCATGCCCGGCTGCAGGCCCGACGCGACCATGATCCAGCCGATCGCGCCCTGCAGGCCGAGCAGCAGCCCCATGCCGAACAGCACGAGCGTCTGGCGCCAGGGCAGCAGCCGCCTGACCGCGACGACGAGGAAGCCGACGAGATAGACCATGCCGATGAAGCGGCCGAGCTGGCGGTGGCCCCACTCCCACCAGTAAATGAACTTGAACTCGGCCAGCGCCATGCCGGCGTTGAGCAGCTGGTATTGCGGGCTGGCGCGGTATTTTTCGAATTCCAGCGCCCAGGCGGCATCGGACAATGGCGGCAGCGCGCCGGTCACGGGCCGCCATTCGGTGATCGACAGGCCCGATCCGGTCAGCCGCGTCGCGCCGCCGACCACGACCATGATGAAGACGAGGCCAGCGACGGCCCATAGCCAGCGTCGTATGCCCGCATGAGGGGCGGCGGCAGGGCGGGCCAAGGGCCGGTCGAGGGCGATGGTCATGGTCACGGGGCTTTCCGTCGCAGCGCCAGCGCTTCACAAGCGCCGACGCCGGTGACAGATAGAGCCAGCGCCGGGGCCGGACAACGCCCGCATTGCCGCACCGCCCAGCCCGGCCGGAGACCAAGACGATGAAGCAGAGCCACCGCAAGCTGATCGGGACCGTGGTCATCCTGGTCTTCGTCTGCGTCTACGCGCTTGTCGCGATGGCGCTGGCGCAGGGCCGCATCACCGAAGCGTCGAAGACGGTGCAGACCATCGCCTATGTTGTCCTGGGCCTGGCCTGGGTGCTGCCGCTGCTGCCGCTGATCCGCTGGATGGAGCGCAAGGACGGGTAGATCCGGCACGAGCGCGCGAGACGGCGTACTTGCCATTTGGCACGTATACGCCCATCTTACGCCAAGAGGAGGCACTCGGCATGCTGCAGCAAATTCCCCGGACCGCTCCCTCACCACAGCATCCGGCGATCAGCGAGGCCGAAGCGTCGGCCATGGCCCGCGCCGTCATCCGGCTGTTCGGCCATTGGCAGATTTCCGATGCAGTCGCCCGCGAACTGCTCGGGGGCTTGTCCGCCCGGAGCTATGCGCGGTGGAAGGCGGGCGAACCCGGACGGATCGACCGCGACCTTGCGACGCGCCTGTCGCTGCTGATGGGCATTCACAAGGGGCTGCGCATCCTCTTCACCGAACCGGCGCGAGGCTATGCCTGGATCAGCGCCCCCAATGACGCCTTCGGCCAGCGCGCGCCGATCGAGATCATGGCGCAGGGCGATATTTTCTCGCTGGCGCGCATCCGCTCATATCTCGACGCCGAGCGCGGCGGCTGGTGACGCCGACCCTGCCCGTTCGGCGGGTCCGCTGGCCGAAAGCCTACCGCATCATTCGCTCCGCCTATCCGCCGATCGACCTGTTCGAGGACATTGCCGACCCCCGCGATTGGGAGGCTCTGGCCTCGGCCGAGGGGAAGACCAATCCGCGCATCTGGGAGCATCTCGGTCGCCTCGATCTCGTCCCTCCGGAGCGGCGCGTCAC
>JBKBRD010000352.1:0-3721 GCA_046292405.1 Allobosea sp.
GACGAGGGGGCGGCGACGGAAACGCTTTGGCCGATCAGGATCGCCTTGATCGTGCTTGCGGTCGTGACCGTTCTCGTCGCCCTGGTCAGCGAGGTGTTCGTCGCCTCTGTGCAGCAGGCCTCCGACGTCCTCGGCCTGTCGCCGGCCTTCGTCGGTTTCGTGGTCGTGGCGCTGGTTGGCTCCGCCGCCGAAGCCGCCACCGCTTTTCCGCCGCAGCCAAGGACCGGCTCGACCTCAGCGTCGGCATCGCCCTGGGCAGCGCGGCGCAGATCGCCCTTTTCGTCGCGCCGCTGCTGGTGCTGCTGAGCTATTTCATCGGCCCGACGCCGATGAGCCTCGAATTCTGGCCGGGCGCCATCGTGATGATGCTGCTCGCGACCATGGCGGCGACCTTGCTGACGAGCGGCGGCCGTTCGGCCTGGTTCGTCGGCGTCATGATCCTGATGGTCTATGTCATCTTCGCGATGACGCTGTTCATGCTGCCGCCACAGCGGTGACGCCTCCGGGCAGCGCCGGACGCGCGGCCCCTGGCGTATTGCGACCGGAACGCCCGCCTGACCAGACCGAGAAGCAGCTCTGGATTTTGCCGGAGCGCAATTGACGCTGCTCGCAGACTGTATACAGTTAACCGTATGGTTGACTCTCCGATCAAGCGCCTCACCCTCGCCGACCAAGTCTACGACCGCGTCGTCGAGGCGATCGTGGTCGGTGAGATCGCGGCGGGCAGCCCGATCAGCGAAAACGACATCGCGCTGCGCTTCGGCGTCAGCCGCGGTCCGGCGCGGGAGGCGATTTTCCGGCTCGAGGCCAAGGGGCTGGCGACGCGCGCCGCCCATTTCGGCGCCCGCGTCGTCGATCTGACGCTCGAGGATCTGCGCAGCCTGTTCGAGCTGCGCGAGGCGCTCGAGGGCATGGCCTGCCGGCTCGCCGCGGAGCGGATCACCGATGCGCAGGTCGAGGCGCTCGACCGCAGCCTCGGCCGTCACGCCGAGCAGCCCGAGATCGCCTCGGGCCAGTCCTATTACCAGCCCGGCGGCGACCAGGATTTCCATCTGGGGATCGCCGCCGCGAGTCAGAACCAGCGGCTCTTCAGCGTGCTGTCGCAGGATCTCTACGAGGTCATGCGGCTCTACCGCTTCAGGTCGAGCCTGCGGCCCGGCCGCGCGATCGAGGCCCTCAACGAGCATCGCGCCATCGTCGCCTGCCTCGCGGCGCGCGATCCCGCCAAGGCCGAGGACGCCATGCGGGCGCATATCCGGTCCTCCTGGCAGAACACCAAAAACACCTTCCTTCGGACGGGAGAGGCGGGATGAGCATGCCCAGACGCCTGAAGTCGCTGCTATCGGCGCGTCGGGCGGTGACCTTGCCCGGCGCCGCCAACGCCATGTTCGCCCGCGTGATCGAGGAGCAGGGCTTCGAGGCCTGCTATGTCACGGGCGCCGGCATCGCCAACATGCATCTGGGCGCGCCCGATATCGGGCTGACGACGCTGACCGAGATCGCAACCACGGCGGCGATGATCGCGGACGCGGTCGACCTGCCGCTGCTGGTCGACGCCGACACCGGCTTCGGCAACGCCGTCAACATGACCCGCACCGTGCGCGTGCTGGAGCGGGCGGGCGCTGCGGGCATCCAGATCGAAGACCAGGTCTTTCCGAAGAAATGCGGGCATTTCACTGGCAAAGACGTGATTCCGCTGCCGGAGATGCTCGCCAAGATCAAGGCCGCCGTGGATGCGCGGCGCGATCAGGACTTCCAGATCGTCGCCCGCACCGACGCCCGCGCCATCGACGGGATCGATGCCGCCATCGACAGGGCCCATGCCTTCGCGGAAGCCGGCGCGGACGCCACCTTTGTCGAGGCGCCGACGGATTTCGACGAGATGGCGCGCATCGCCCGGGAACTGCCGGTGCCGCAGATCGCCAATATCGTCTTTGGCGGCAAGACCCCCGATCCCGGTCGGGACCGGCTGGCGGAGATGGGCTTTGCCGGCGTGCTCTACGCCAACGCCATTCTACAGGCCGCGCTGCGCGCCTCCTACGAGGTTTTGTCGTCGCTCAAGGCGCATGGCTCGCTCGATCATGTCGCCGAGCGGCTGGCCTCTTTCGAGGAGCGCCAGCGCGCCGTGGCCAAGCCGCGCTGGGACGCGCTCGAAGCCAAGTACAAGGTCTGAGGAAACGCCATGACCGCCACCGCACCGCCCGCCCGGCCATGGTCCGGTCTGATCTCGGAGGAAGAGCAGAGGGCCTATCGCGCCGCCGGCTTCGGCCGGCCGACCGGTTTCGGCAAGCGGCCGGCGCTGCTGATCATCGACGTGCAGTATCGCACGGTCGGCACCCGCCCGATGCCGTTCTGGGAGGCGATCGAGGAGTTTCCGACCTCATGCGGGGAGATCGGCTGGGACGCTGTGGCCAACATTGCGCGCCTGCTGGCGGTCTTCCGCGCCAATGGCTGGCCGGTGCTCTACCCTTACGTCTCGCCCAAGCAGGGGTTCGATGTCGGTCGCCTCGCCGACAAGGTGCCGGCGATCATGGGCATCGCCGCCAAGGGTTATGAGTTCGTCGCGGAGATCGCCCCTGCCGAGGCCGACACGCTGGTGCCCAAGAAGCATCCCAGCGCCTTCTTCGGCACGCCGCTTGCTAGCTATCTGATCAACACCGGCGCCGACACGCTCATCGTCACCGGCTGCAGCACCAGCGGCTGCGTGCGCGGCACGGTCGTCGATGGCTTCGCCTATAATTTCCGGGTGCTCGTCCCCCAGGACGCGGTCTTCGACCGCAGCCGGGTCTCGCATGCGGTGAACCTCTTCGACATGTCGGAAAAATACGCGGATGTCATGACCACCGATGACATCGTCACTGGCCTGCAATCCCTCCAGACATCCACCTGATACTCACCAAGGGAGACGCCACGATGCATGCGACCCATTCGAAGACCGCGCGCCGGAGCCTGACGGCGGCCCTCGCCATTGCGCTGGCGACGGCGGCCTCCAGCCTGGCCATGGCCCAGCAGAGCCTCAAATTCGGCCTCGCCATGCCCCTGACCGGCGGCCAGGCGCTCTATGGCAACGACCAGGTCAAGGCCGCCCAATGGGCGGTCGAGGAGATCAACGCCAAGGGCGGCATCAACGGCAAGAAGCTGGAAATGGTGGTGCTCGACACCCAGGCCGATCCGCAGGTCGGCATCCAGGCCGTCAACCGGCTGATCAGCGTCGACAAGGCGCCGGTCTTCGTCACGGCCTGGTCGGGCGTGGTCAAGGCCGTCGCCCCGATCGCCAACGACAACAAGGTGGTCGAGCTCTCGGTCGGCGCGAATTCGCCCGACATCAGCAAACTCGGCGACTATGTCTACACCACCTTCCCGCTCGCCGACGTCGATATCCGCGCCGTCGCCGCCTATTCGGCCAAGGAGATGGGCAAGAAGAAGGCCGCCGTCCTCTTCATCAACAACGAGACCGGGCTCGGCTCCGCCACCGTGTACCGCGACACTTTCACCAAGGCAGGCGGGCAGGTCGTGGCCTATGAAGCCTATGACCAGAAGGCGACCGATTTCACCGGGCCGCTGCTCAAGATCCGCGCCTCGGCGCCCGACATCATCCATCTGCAGGGGCTCGTCGCGGAATCGCCGCAGGTGATCGCGCAGGCCCGCCAGCTTGGCATCACCGTGCCGATCACCTCCTATTCCGGCATCTACAACCCCAAGCTGATCGAACAGCTCGGCG
>JBKBRD010000353.1:0-3712 GCA_046292405.1 Allobosea sp.
TCCCGCGCGGGTGGAGAGCCGTCCACAGCATCAACAGCAGACTTTGGGTCTCTGCCCGATTGCCGACAATCCGCGCGTTGGCCCAACAGTCGTCTGGAGCCATCTCAAAAAGGCGGTGGTGGGTACGAGCGAAGACGGCATCGACCGGTCTTCGCGACCGCTCGCGAAAGTCATCGTTACAGGGATGCGTTGCAAAAAAACGTTCTGCTTCCCAACTGCGGTGCTTACTCACCTGTTTTCGAGGACCAATGCTCCTGTTTGAAACGAAACGTGCCTTGCTGTTGCGCAATCCCAAGGCGCGACGCGGCCAGGAATCGATCGATCCGCTGCTGCAGCGTTTGGCGGCCGGAGGGCTGAACGTGACGGTCGAGACCTTCGAGGCTCTGCCGGAGTTAGCTCGCGACATCGTGCGGCTGCGGCACATCGCTGATCTGGTGATCGTCTGCGGCGGCGACGGCTCGATCTCGTCGGCGGCGCTGGCTGCAATGGAGAGCGGCTTGCCGCTGGGCATCATCCCGATGGGGACGGCCAACGACTTGGCACGCACACTTGCCATTCCGATGGATCTACTCGAAGCCGCGGACGTCATCGCGCGCCGCGAGATGCGCCGTGTCGATGTCGGGACGGTCAACGGGCACGCCTTCTTCAACGTCGCCAGCATCGGTCTGAGCAGTGACTTGGCGCAGACCCTCGATCCGACGCTGAAGAAGCGCTACGGGCGTCTGGGCTATGCGGTGGCGGCTATGAAGGTGATGCGGCGCGCCTCGCGGTTTCGGGCCCGGATCGTCGAGAAGGGGCGCGCGATCGACGTCGAGACCTATCAGATCGCGGTCGGCAACGGCCGCCATTATGGCGGCGGGAATGTCGTGGAGGAGAGCGCCGAGATCGATGATGGTCATCTCGATCTCTACAGTCTTGAAATGAAGAACCTCTGGAAGCTTGCGACGATGCTGATTTCGTTCCGCTCGGGCACCCATGGTGCCTGGCAGGAGGTGCGAACGGCGAAATGCGTCGAGTTCGACATCGAGACCAAGACACCGATGCCGATCAACACGGATGGCGAAATCGTCACGGCCACGCCCGGCCATTTCAAGGTCCACCCCAAGGCGATCTCTATCTTCGCGCCGCCGGCGGCATCGGGCGCGGTCGTGCATCTGCCGATGTATCATCGCTGAAACTGCATCGGCCCATACGGCATAAGGAATAAGCCGCGACGCCAATCGTTATCGATCTGTCACAAGCCGATGAGCGTGAGGATCGAGAGACATGGACGGATTGCGAGTGTTAGTTGCTCCTTCAGGTTTCAAGGAATGCCTGACGGCGGAAACGGTCGCGGCGGCGATTGCCCGCGGCGTGCGGCGCGCCAACCCGCTGGCCGCGATCGTCGAGCGGCCGGTGGCGGATGGCGGCGAGGGATTTGCCGTCACGCTGGCAAGGGCGACCGGCGGCACGCTGAAAACGACGCGCGTCACCGGCCCGGTGGGCCAGCCCGTCGATGCGGTTTGGAGCGTGCTCGGCGGCAAGTTTGCAGAGACGGCGGTGATCGACATGGCGTCGGCGGCGGGTTTGTCTCTGGTCCCGCGTGACCGACGCGATCCGTTGACGACGACGACCAACGGCGTCGGCGAACTGATCCGGGCGGCGCTCGATGCCGGCATCCGGCACATCGTCTTCGGCTGCGGCGATTCCGGGACCAATGACGGCGGTGCCGGCATGGCAAGCGCTTTGGGCGCACGCTTCCTCGACGCGCGGGGACAGCCGATCGCGCCCGGCGGCCGCGGCCTGCTGGCGCTCGACCGGATCGACCTGTCCGACCTCGACCCGCGCCTGGCCGAGACGCGCATCGAGGTTGCGTGCAACATCCGCAACCTGCTTTGCGGCCCTAAGGGCGTGGCCCAGGTCTATGGGCCGCAGAAAGGGGCGTCGCCGGCGCAGGTCGCGCTGTTGGCGCAGGCGCTCGATCGCTTTGCCGGGTCCGTCGAACAGGCGACCGGGATCGATGTCACGCTGCGGCCGGGCTGCGGCGCATCCGGCGGGCTAGGCGCCGGCCTGCATGCGCTGCTCGGTGCAAGGCTGCATCCGCGCTACGATCTCGTCGCGCCCTATCTCGACCTCGACGCGCAATTGGCCGCAGCCGATCTCGTGCTGACGGCCGAGGGCGGGCTCGACGGCCAGAGCGGGGAGGGCAAGATCCCCGGCGAACTCGGCATGCGGGCACAGAAGCTCGGCATCCCCGTGATCGCGCTCGCCGGCACGATCGGCCTGCGCGCCGATACGCTGCGCCGGCACGGCATCGGCGCCTATTTTTCGACGGTGATGACGCCATGCAGCCTGCGCGTCGCGATGGCCGGCGCCGAGGACCATATAGAGGCCTGCGCCGAAAACGTGATGCGGACGGTGATGCTGAGCATGGATATCGCGACGCGCGGCCCCCGGGCTCCGGCGCGGCGGGCTGCCTGAGATGCCCGAGCGATCATCGACCGGGCGCACCCTGCTGGCGCTCGCACTTGCCACTGGGCTGGGCCTTGGCCTGCTCGCCCTTCGCGGGACGGCTCCCGATCCCTCGCTGTGGGCGCTGTTCGGGATGGGCTGCGCGACGATCGCCTGGATCCAGCTGCCAATACCGCCGGCCTATGTCGCGCTCGCGACGGTCGCAGCCCTGGCTGCGCTCGGCGTCGTGCCGCAGGCGGCGCTGACCGGGCTCCTGGGCACCGACATCATCTGGCTGATGGTGGGCGCCTTCATCCTCGGCGAGGCGATGACGGCGACGCAACTTGCCCAGCGCCTGAACGGCTTTCTGCTCGCACGCGCAGCGCGCGTCGACCAGCTGTTCTGGATGGTCAGCGCGGTGCTGCTGCTGCTGACCTTCATCATTCCCTCGACCTCGGGGCGGGCGGCGGTGCTGCTGCCGCTGCATCGCAGCCTCGGCGAGGTGCTAGATGCGCGTTCGCTGCGCGCGCTGGCGTTGCTGATCCCGACGATCATCTTGGTGACGACGATCGCGTCACTGACCGGCGCGGGCTCGCATCTGATCGCCAATGATCTGCTGGGCGAGCTGACCGGCCGACGCATCGGCTTCCTAGAATGGCTGCTTTACGGCCTGCCTTTCGCGATCGCGGCTGCAGCGCTGTCATGCCTGGTCATGCTGCGATTGTTCGTGCCGGGGCCGGCGCGCGCCCGCCCTTTCGCCATCCTGGCTGTGCCATCGGGGCCGTGGTCGCGCGACGAGCGCTTTGTCGCGATCGTGGCCGTCGCGATGCTGACGATGTGGCTCACCGAAGGGCTCCACGGCGTCGGTATCGCCGCAAGCGCGATGCTCGGTGCGCTACTGCTGACGGCGCCGGGCGGACCGCTGCGCTGGTCGCAAGGACTCACGGCGGTCAATCTCGACCTGCTTGTCTTCGTCGGTGCGGCCCTTTTGCTGGGCAAAACCTTGATCGAGACTGGGGCCGCAGCGGTAGTGACCGGGGCCCTGTTCGCCACGCTGGGCTTTGCCGATGGCATGAAGCCACTCGCACTGATCGCCGGCTTGTCGGCGCTGACCCTGGCCTCGCATCTGCTGATCACGTCGCATGCCGCCCGCGCCGCAGCTCTGGTGCCGCCGCTGATTGCGCTCGCGGCCACGCTGAAGGTCGATGCCGCCGTACTCGTATTTATCGGCACCGTCGGCATGAACTACTGCCAGACCTTGCCGGTCAGCTCGAAGGCACTG
>JBKBRD010000354.1:0-3706 GCA_046292405.1 Allobosea sp.
TTCGCTTCGATGCGCGCGCGCGCTTCGGGCGCGAGCAGCGCCGCGCCATCGACGATGCGGGCGCTGAGCGCGGGATAGGCGAGCTCGGCGGCCTGCGCGAGCAGGGGCAGGCACAAGCCCAGCAGCAACGCCGCGCCAAGCCGCGCGAGCATTTGCCAGAGCCCCAGGCGCGCCGCCGCGGGGCCGTGGCCGCCAAGCGCCATGTCAGAACTTGACCGCGGGCGGCCGCTCGGCCCCGGCGGTGGCGGCGAAACTCTCCATCGCCTTGGCGCCCCAGAACAGCTTGGCCCAGATCACGCCCGGAAAGGTGCGGATCTCCGTGTTGAACGCCTGCACAGCCTGGATGTAGTCGCGGCGCGCCACGGTGACGCGATTCTCGGTGCCCTCGAGCTGCGATTGCAGGGCGAGGAAGTTCTGGTTCGATTTCAGATCCGGATAACGCTCGACCGTCACCAGCAGCCGGCCCAGCGCGCCGCTGAGCTGGTTCTGCGCATCCTGATATTCCTTGAACTTGGCGGGATCGGTGATCGTCGAAGCGTCGACCTTGACCTGCGTCGCCTTGGCCCGCGCCTCGATGACGGCGGTCAGAACCTCGCGCTCCTGCGCCGCATAGCCCTTCACCGTCTCGACGAGATTGGGAATCAGATCGGCGCGGCGCTGGTACTGGTTCTGCACCTCGGACCAGGCGGCCTTGGCCTTTTCCTCCAGCGTCGGCACGTTGTTGACGCCGCAGCCGGCCAGCGCCAGCCCGAGCAACACGACCAGGGCCAGACGCAGGCCTCGTTGGGTGGGAATCGATAGGGAAAGCGACATGCTGGCCTCTCTGAACTGACCCGGAAGGGCTGGGGGAGCATAGACCCCGCCACCCGCCGCTCCAAGCCTTCTGCGCTCCAAGCTTCTGCGCGCCGGGCTCTCTGCGCCCTTTGCGATCGGCAGTGGCGCGGCGCGCGCGAGCTGCGCTAGGCTGACGCCCAGCGAACCGGAGAGACGCCATGCGCCGCGCCACCAGGCTGACCACCGCCCTTGCCGGGCTAGCCCTGCTGGCCGGTCAGGCGGCCGCCCAGACGGCGCCGGCCCCGCAGCCTCTCGCTCCGCCGCCGGAAGCCGCGACCGGGCGCATCGCCAAGAGCGCGGGCCTCGCCCAGCGCTATATGGCCGCCGCAGCCAATCCGCTGGCCGCCGCAGCGGGACGCGACATTCTCAGGGCCGGCGGCAGCGCCGTCGACGCCGCCATAACCATCCAGCTCGTGCTCAACCTGGTCGAGCCGCAAAGTTCCGGCATCGGCGGCGGCGCCTTCCTGCTGCACTGGGACGAGGCGAAGAAGGCGGTCGCGACGCTGGACGGGCGCGAAACCGCGCCCGCCGCCGCGACTCCGGACCGGTTCATCGGCCCCGACGGCAAGCCGATGCGTTTCGTCGACGCCGTGGTGGGCGGGCGCTCGGTCGGCGTCCCCGGCACGCTACGGCTGCTCGAAGAGGCGCATAAGCGCTGGGGCCGGCTGGACTGGCCGCAGCTGTTCGCCCCGGCGATCAGGCTGGCGGAGGAGGGTTTTGCGGTGTCGCCGCGGCTGAACGGCCTGCTGGCGGGCGAAAAGAACCTCGTCAGGGACGCCCGCGCCGCCGCCTATTTCTATGGGCCGGACGGCAGCCCGAAGCCCGTCGGCGCGACCTTGAAGAACCCGGCCTTCGCCGCGACGCTGCGCGAGATCGCGCAGAAGGGCGCGGGCGCGTTCTACAAAGGCGCCATCGCCCAGGACATCGTCGCGACGGTCACCGGCCACAAGGGCAATCCGGGCGACATGACGCTGGCCGACCTCGCCGGCTACCGCGTCGAGGAACGCCAGCCGGTTTGCGGCCCCTACCGGGTTTACAGACTGTGCGGCATGGGCCCGCCGAGCTCGGGCGCCGTCGCCGTGCAGCAGATGTTGGGCATGCTGGAAAGCCGCGACATGGCGCGCATGGGCGCCGGCGCCGAAGCGGCGCACTGGTTCAGCGAGGCGGGACGCCTCGCCTTCGCCGACCGCGCGCTCTACCTCGCCGACCCCGCTTTCGGCAGCGTGCCCACGGCCGGGCTGGTCGATGCCGGCTATATCCGCTCGCGCGCCGCCCTGATCGCGCCCGACCGCTCGATGGGACGCGCCAAGGCCGGCGAGCCGCCCGATAAGCGGGCGCTGCTGCTGGCGCCGTCGGACGGCGTCGAGAACGGCACCAGCCATATCTCGGTCATCGACGCCGAGGGCAACGCCGTCTCGATGACCACGACCATCGAGGACGGTTTCGGCGCAAGGCTGATGACGGCGAGCGGTTTCCTGCTCAACAACGAGCTGACCGACTTCTCCTTCGTCCCGCAGGAGGACGGCAAGCCGGTCGCCAACCGGGTCGAGGCCGGGAAACGGCCGCGCTCCTCGATGGCGCCCACGCTGGTCTTCGACGCCTTCGGACGGCTTTACGCCGTCATCGGCTCGCCCGGCGGCAGCCAGATCATCGGCTATGTCGCCAAGACGCTGGTTGCTTTGCTCGACTGGAAGATGGACCCGCAGGCGGCCGTCGATCTCGGCAATTTCGGCAGCCGCAACGGCCCGACCGAACTCGAGAAGGGCACGGAGGCCGAAGGCTGGAAGGCGGCGCTGGAAGCGAAGGGCCATGAGGTCCGGCTGCTCGAGATGACCTCGGGCATCCAGGCCATCGTCAAAACGCCGGAGGGGTTCGTCGGCGGCGCCGATGGAAGGCGCGAGGGCGTGGCGATCGGGGATTGAGGCGCGGGCTCGGCCGCTTCGCTCGATGCGAACCATCCCGGACATGCCCTAACGGAAGTATATCAGTCGGCGGCGTTGACAGCGCAGCCCCCCACGCCGGAACATGCTCGAAAGCGTCGCTGCCGAGTCCCTGCAACGAGTCTCGGATGAGACTTCGCTGTGCGCAGGGTGGGACAGGGGTGTCGAGCATGGCTGACGCCGGACGCGGACATCATGCCGAGCGGGTCTACGCGACCCTCAACGATGCGGCCGCAGTCGGCCAATCGGCGGTGGCCGCGTCCTGGTCGCGCTCCGCCCTGAAATACGGCCTCGACCCCAACCGGACAGGCCCGCCTCACCGCTTGAGCCGCCCGGAATTCGCGAGCGCCTATGACAGGCTGCGTCCGCTGATCGATCGGGGCCAGGGCACGCTGGACCGGCTTTTTCAGGCTGTGGGGGAGGCGGGCTGCTGCGTGCTGCTGACCGATCGGGACGGGGTCCCGCTGGAGCGTCGCGGAGCGCCCGGCGACGATGTCGACTTCCGCAATCGCGGGCTCTGGACCGGCATGAACTGGAGCGAGGCCAGCGAGGGAACCAATGGCGTCGGCACCTGCCTCGCCGAATGCCGACCCGTGACCATCTATCGCGACCAGCACTTCCTGACCCGTAACATCGGATTGAGCTGCACCGTCGCGCCGATCTGGGATGAGCGGGGCCGCCTCATCGCAACGCTCGATGTCTCGACCTGCCGCGCCGACCTGACTCCCGCCATTCTGAAACTGCTCGCGACCGCAGTCGCCGACGCGGCAAGGCGGATCGAGGCGCAGCATTTTCGCGCCGCCTTCCCCAAGGCCCGCATCCTGGTCGTGCCGGACGGGACGGCCGGCCCTTGCGGGCTGCTGGCGGTCGACAGGCAGGACCTCGTCATCGGCGCGAGCCGGGCGGCGCGCCCGGCCGATGGCCACTGCGAC
>JBKBRD010000355.1:0-3692 GCA_046292405.1 Allobosea sp.
GACGTTGATGATGTCGTCGGTGCGGCCCATGATGAAGACATAACCGTCGGCGTCGATATAGCCGGCGTCGGAGGTGTTGTAGTAGCCGGGATAAGCGGCGAGATAGCCCTCGCGGAAGCGCTCATCGGCCTGCCACAGCGTCGGCAGCGCACAAGGGGGCAGCGGCAGCTTGACGACGATGGCGCCCATCGTGCCCGCCGGCACAGGCCGCCCGCCCTCGTCCAGGCACTGCACGTCGTAGCCCGGCAGCGGCACGGTGGGCGAGCCCGGCTTCACCGGCAGCAATTCCAGCCCGATCGGGTTGCCGACGATGCAGCTGCCCGTCTCGGTCTGCCACCAATGGTCGATCACCGGCACTTTGAGCACCTGCTCGGCCCAGATCAGCGTGTCGGAATCGGCCCGCTCGCCGGCGAGGAACAGCGCGCGAAACTGCGACAGGTCGTAATCGGCCAGGTGTTTCGCCTGCGGGTCCTCCTTGCGGATGGCGCGGAAGGCGGTCGGCGCCGTGAACAGGGCCACGGCCTTGTGCTCCGCTATGACTCGCCAGAACGCGCCGGGATCGGGCGTCCCGACCGGCTTGCCCTCATAGAGAATGGTGGTCGCCCCCTGCAGCAGCGGCCCGTAGACGATATAGCTGTGGCCGACGACCCAGCCGACATCGGAGGCGGTGAACATCACCTCGCCGGGCTTGACGTCGTAGAGGTTGGTCATGGTCCAGAGCAGATTGACCATGTGGCCGCCATTGTCGCGCACCACCCCTTTGGGCCGGCCGGTCGTGCCGGAGGTGTAGAGCACATAGAGCGGATCGGTCGCCGCCATCTCGACGCAATCGGCCTTGCGGCCGGCAGCCTTGGCGGCGGCGACCATCGCGCGCCAGCTCTTGTCGCGGCTGACATGCATCGAGGCGTCGGCCTGCGGCCGCTGCAGCACCAGGCAGGCCTCGGGCTTGTGATGCGACAGCGCGATCGCCTCGTCGAGAAGCGGCTTGTACGCGACGACTCGCGAGGGCTCGATGCCGCAGGAGGCGGTGAGGATGGCGCGGGGCGTGGCGTCGTCGATGCGCGTCGCCAGTTCCTTGGCCGCGAAGCCGCCGAAGACGACGGAATGGATCGCGCCGATCCGCGCGCAGGCCAGCATGGCGAAGACGGCCTCGGGGATCATCGGCATGTAGAGGATGACCCGGTCGCCCTTGCCGACGCCGAGCTCGGCCAGCACGGCGGCGAGCGTCGCCACCTCCTCAAGCATCTGCGCGTAGGAATAGACCGCCTTGGTCCCGGTCACCGGGCTGTCATGGATCAGCGCGGGCTGGTCGCCGCGCCCGTCGCGGACATGGCGGTCGAGCGCGTTGAAGCAGGTGTTGCAAGTCGCGTCCGGGAACCAGCGCCCATAGGCGCCCTGGGTTTCGTCGAAAATGCGCGCGGGGTTCTTAATCCAGTCGACGGCTTCGGCAGCCTGCGCCCAGAAGCCGATCGGGTCCGCCTGCCAGCGCGCATAGGCCCGGCCGTATTCGCCCTCTCCCGTCATCACGCATCCTCCCCCTGTTAATTCGCTTTCTGGCCCTTCCCTTCACAGAGGCCGGCCCCTGCGTCGAGACAGACTTTCGCACATGGCGCCGTTGCGCTGGAGACCTTCTAGCGCGGCCCGCGAGATGCGACGGTGATCTGGCGCAATCGCTTCAAGCCTTTCAGGATCGCCGTCCCTCGCCCCATGCTGCTCGACCCCGCCTTCTTCGCCGCCATGGTTCCGGCCGTCATCCTGATGGGCCTGTCCAAGGGCGGCTTTTCCGGCCTTGGCCTGCTGTCCCTGCCGCTGATGGCGCAGGTCGTCTCGCCGATCACGGCGGCCGCCATCATGCTGCCGGTGCTGATGGCGCAGGATGTCGTCACCGTCTGGTCCTATCGCCGCGATTATGACCGGCTGACCCTGGCGACGCTCCTGCCCGGCGCGGCGCTCGGCATCCTTGCCGGCTACCTGCTGGCGGCGCGCGTCGCGGATGGCGCCGTGGTGCTGGCGATCGGGCTGATCTCCGTCGTCTTCGCGCTCCGCAACCTCGTCTCCGGCGCCAGGGCGGCCCTGCCGGCGACGCGGGCGAACTACGCGCAGGGCACGTTCTGGGGCGCGCTGTCGGGCTTCACCAGCATGATCGCCCATGCCGGCGGCCCGCCCTACCAGATCTACACCATGCCGCTGCGCCTGCCCCCGGCCGTCTTCGTCGGCACCGGCGCGCTGTTCTTTGCGCTGATCAACGTCATCAAGGTCGCGCCCTATGTCGCGCTCGGCCAGTTCACCACGCAGAATCTGACCGCGTCGCTGGCGCTGCTGCCTGTCGCCATCCTGTCGACCATCGCCGGGGTCTGGCTGGTCCGGCGCGTCCCGGTGCAGCGCTTCTACGGCATCATCTACGCGTTGCTGCTGCTGGTCGGGCTGAAGCTGACCTATGACGGGTTGAACGGACTGCACTGGCTGCCCTGATCGACTGGCCGATTGCGCCCCGCGCCAAAGCGCGCTTGGATCGGCGCAAGGCCCCCTCTCAGGGCTATTAGGGAATGCGCGCCATGGTCTCCGCCTACGACACCGATCTCGACCGCAACCCGGCGAATTTCCAACCGCTGACGCCGCTGACCTTTCTCGAACGGGCGGCCTCGGTCTTCCCCGAGCAGACCGCCATCATCCATGGACCGCTGCGCCGCAGCTATGCCGAATTCTATGCGCGCTCGCGCCGGCTCGCCTCGGCGCTGGCGCGCCATGGCGTCGGCAAGAACGATACGGTGGCGGCGATGCTGCCGAACACGCCGGCCATGCTCGAATGCCATTACGGCGTGCCGATGTGCGGGGCCGTGCTCAACACGCTGAACACGCGGCTGGATGCAGCCATCATCGCCTTCTCGCTCGACCATGGCGAGGCGAAAGTCCTGATCGCGGACCGCGAATTCTCGCGCACGGTCAAGGAGGCGCTGACGCTGTGCAAGGCCCCGCCGCTCGTCATCGACTATGACGACCCGGTCTATGGCGGACCCGGCGAGCGGCTCGGATCCGTGGAGTACGAGGCGTTTCTCGCGGGCGGAGACCCCGACTATGCCTGGCAGATGCCGGCCGACGAATGGGATGCGATCGCGCTGAACTACACCTCCGGCACGACGGGCGACCCCAAGGGCGTGGTCTATCACCACCGCGGCGCCAGCCTGCTCGCCACCTCCAACGTCGTCACCTGCGCCATGGGCAAGCATCCGGTCTATCTTTGGACGCTGCCGATGTTTCACTGCAATGGCTGGTGCTTCCCCTGGTCGATCTCGATCCTCGCCGGCACGCATGTCTGCCTGCGCCAGGTGCGCGCCAAGGCGATGTACGACGCGCTGGCCGAACACGGCGTCACCCATCTCTGCGGCGCGCCGATCGTCATGTCGACGCTGCTGAACGCGCCGGCGGAGGAGAAGCGCGCCTTCAGCCAGTCGGTCTCCTTCTTCACCGCGGCGGCGCCGCCGCCCGAGGCGGTGCTCGCCGCCATGAAGGAAGCCGGGTTCGAAGTGACGCATCTCTACGGCCTCACCGAAATCTACGGACCGGCCGTCGTCAACGAATGGAACCGCGCCTGGGACGCCCTGCCCGCCCAGGAGCAGGCCGCGCTGAAGGCGCGCCAGGGCGTGCGCTATCCGGCGCTGGAGGGGCTCGATGTCCGAGACCCCGAGACGATG
>JBKBRD010000356.1:0-3664 GCA_046292405.1 Allobosea sp.
CATCGATCTGACGCGGCTGAAGCCTGGCGCGATCGTCGACGACATTGTCTACGTGCCCCTCAAGACCGCGCTTCTGACGCAGGCCGAAGGCCGCGGCGGCCGCGTCGTCGATGGCCTCGGCATGCTGCTGCACCAGGCCGTCCCGGGCTTTTCCCGCTGGTTCGGGGTGACGCCGCAGGTCACGCCGGCCCTGCGCGCGCGGCTCGAAGCCGACATCGTCAAGGCCTGAGCCATGACCTTCATTCTCGGCCTCACCGGCTCGATCGGCATGGGGAAATCGACCACGGCTGGGCTGTTCCGCCAACGCGGCATTCCGGTCCACGACGCCGATCTCAGCGTGCATCAGCTCTATGGCGGCCGCGCCGCTCCGCTGGTCGAGGCCGCCTTTCCCGGCACGGTGCGCGATGGGGCGGTCGACCGCGCCAGGCTTTCGGCCGCGGTGATCGGCGATGCCGCCGCTTTGAAGCGGCTGGAAGCGATCATCCATCCGCTGGTGCGCGAAGAGGAGGAAGGCTTCATGGCGCACTGCCGCAGCGGCGGCGTGGGGCTGGCGGTGCTCGACATCCCGCTGCTGCTCGAAACCAGGGGCGAAGCCCGCTGCGATGCCGTGCTCGTGGTGACGGCTCCGGCCGCTGTTCAGGCCGAGCGGGTGCTGCGCCGCCCAGAGATGACCGTCGAGAAATTCGCCGCGATCCTCGCTCGCCAGATGTCCGACGCCGAGAAACGCCGCCGCGCCCATTTCCTTGTGGACACGTCGCGCGGCCTGATGGCCGCAGAGCGCCAGGTCGGCTCTATCCTGCGGGCGCTGGCCGGCCGCCCGGGCCGACGGCTCTGAGAGAGCTTGCGATGCGCGAAATCGTCCTGGATACCGAGACCACCGGCGTCGAAGCCCATAGCGGCGATCGCATCGTCGAGATCGGCTGCGTCGAGCTGGTCAATCATTGCCCGAGCGGGCGCAGCTTTCATTGCTACATCAATCCCGAGCGGCCGATGTCGGAGGGGGCTTTCGCCGTTCACGGCCTGTCGGACGCCTTCCTGTCTGACAAGCCGGTGTTTTCCGGCGTGGTCGACGCTTTCGAGGCGTTCATTGGCGATGCGCGGCTGGTGATCCACAACGCGGCCTTCGACATCGGCTTCCTCAATATGGAGCTGAAGCGGCTCGGCCGCGGGCCGCTCGAGCAAATCCGCGTGGTCGACACCCTGTCGATGGCGCGGCGCAAGCATCCCGGCGCGTCCAACAGCCTCGATGCGCTCTGCCAGCGCTACGGCATCGATAACAGCCGCCGCACCAAGCACGGCGCGCTGCTCGACGCGGAAATTCTGGCCGAGGTCTATATCGAGCTGATCGGCGGCAAGCAGACCTCGCTCGGGCTCGGCACGGTCAGTGCGAGCGGGCCGGGCGCGCTGGCCGGCATCGTCATCGAGCGGCCGCAGCGCCAGCGCCCGCTCGCCCCGCGGCTGAACCCCGAGGCCGTCGCCGCGCATGAGGCCTTCATCCTGACGCTCGGCAAGGCGCCGCTGTGGAAGGGCTATCTCGGCATCGTCGACGAGGCCTGAGGCCTCGTCGCTCAGCCCTTCTTCCGCCCGGCGCGCCGCGACAGCATGTTCAGCGCCTCGATCAGCGCCGAGAACGCCATCGCCGCGTAGATATAGCCCTTGGGCACATGCGCGCCGAAACCCTCGCCGATCAGCGTGCCGCCGATCATCAGCAGGAAGCCTAGCGCCAGCATCACGATGGTCGGGTTGCGGTCGATGAAGGCCGCCAGCGGGTCGGCCGCCAGCAGCATCACCAGCACGGCGAAGACGACGGCGATGACCATGACCGGGATATGGTCGGTCATGCCGACCGCGGTGATGATGCTGTCGATCGAAAAGACGAGGTCGAGTAGCAGGATCTGGAAGATCACGCCGCCGAAGGTCACGGCCGCCGCCTGCGTGCCGTCGAACATGTCGGGGCCGTGGTCGGGATCGACCTTGTGATGGATCTCCTTCGTCGCCTTCCAGACCAGGAACAGCCCGCCGGCGATGAGGATGATGTCGCGCCAGGAGAAGGATTTGCCGAGGATGGTCAGCACCGGCGCGGTGAGCTGCACGATGAAGGCCACGGTCGAGAGCAGGCCCAGGCGCAGGATCAGCGCAAGGCCGATGCCGATCTTGCGGCCGCGCGAGCGCTGCTCCGGCGGCAGCTTGTTGGTCAGGATCGAGATGAAGATCAGGTTGTCGATGCCGAGCACGACTTCCATGGCGATCAACGCCCCGAGAGCGGCCCAGACGACAGGGTCGGCGGCGAGCGTCAGCAGATAATCCATGGTGGCTCCTGGAATCGGGTTCGGCCGACAACGGCCGCGCTGACCTATGGTTCCCCGGCGCGGCTGTCAGAGCGCGACGCCTGACGCCTTCGTGAAAAAGGGCCCGCGAGGGGGCCCTTGATCATCGTCCGACACGCATGTCGCTCAGTTGGTCGCGGCGCCCTGCGCCTGGAGCTCGGCCATGCGCTGCTGGAACAGCTGCGCGAAGTCGATGGTGGGCACGTAGAAGGGCGGGAAGCCGCCATTCTGTACGGCTTCCGCGATGATCTGCCGCGCGAAGGGAAACAGCATCCGCGCGCAATCGATCACCAGCACGGGGTGGATGTGCTCCTCGGGGATGTTGAGCAGGCGAAACACGCCGCCATAGCTCAGGTCGAAGGCAAACAGCGTCTCGCCTGCGAGCTCGGCCTTGCCTTCCAGCTGCAGCACGGTTTCGTAATCGTCGCCGCCCAGACCGGTGCTGGAGACATTGACCTGCAGGGACATTTGCGGACCCTGCTGGGCCTGCTGGCCGAGCGCGCGCGGGGCCTTCGGGTTCTCGAAGGAGAAATCCTTGATGTACTGGACGAGCGCGTTCATCGTCGGCGCCGCCTCGGCGGCTCCTGCGCCGTTGCCGTTGGGAGTGTCGTTGGCCATCGGTCCCATCTTTTTTGCAGGCTGTGTCGGGGATCCCGCGCCGGATAAGGACGTCCGGGACTGACGCACCGGTCAGGTGCGATGCCGGCGTCGGCTATCATGGACGCCGGTCGCGCACAAGAAGCCGCCTTCACAAGCAGGGGGGTGGATGTTACGAGCCTTGCACACCATATCAGTGCCGGCCGCGCATATTTCTGGATCAGGACATTGCGCGAGCCGGGTGACGCGACTGACAACTGGGGCTCCGGATCAGGCTTCGATGCAAAATTCCTTCGACATGACGACTCTGGTCTTCCTCGCTCTGGCCGTGTTCGTCGCCTGGAAGCTTCGCTCCGTCCTCGGCCAGAAGACCGGATCGGAGCAGCCTCCGAGCGAGCCCTTCGCCCGGCGCGAGGCCCCTCCGGCCCGGCCCGACCAGCCGGAGCGCAAGCGCGACAACGTCATCCGCCTGCCCGGCGCGGCCAATGATCCGACGGCGCAGGAGCCTGCGCCCGCCGACGACCGCTGGAAGGGCATTGCCCCCGCGGACTCGCCGATCATCGCCGGCATCGAGGCGGTGATCCGCCAGGAGCCGGCCTTCGACCCGCGTGAATTCATCGGCGGGGCCAAGGCGGCCTATGAGACCATCGTCACGGCTTTCGCCCGCGGCGACCGCAAGACGCTCAAGGGCCTCCTCGCCAAGGAAGTCTATGAGGGGTTCGAACAGGCGATCACCGAAC
>JBKBRD010000357.1:0-3663 GCA_046292405.1 Allobosea sp.
CGCCCTCCGGGTGTGCCTCCCCGGAACCTTATCCGACCCGTCCCGGCACCCTGGGGGGGGCGCCCCCCGCGCGCGCCGCCAAAGCCGTTCATCGCCCGGAACCCCTCATGGCCTCCTCCGCCTCCAGCCCGTTGCGGCTCCTTTACGATGTGCGCGTTCGCGCCATCCTCTATCAGGTCGTGGCCGTGGCGCTGGTCATCGGCATCGGGCTCTATCTCTTCGGCAATGTCTCGCGGAAGCTGGCCGAGCAGAACATTGCGACGGGCTTCGCCTATCTCGACAGGCCGGCCGGCTTCGTCATCAGCCAATCCTTCATCGCCTATGATTCCGGCGACACCTATGCGCGCGCGCTGCTTGTCGGGATCTTCAACACGATCTGGGTCTCGATCTTCGCGGTCATCCTCTCGACCACGCTCGGGCTGATCGTCGGCATCGCCCGCCTCTCGCGCAATCCGATGCTCTCGCTCTTGGCGCTGCTCTATGTCGAGGCGCTGCGCAACGTGCCGCTGCTTTTGTATCTCTTCCTCTGGTACGCGCTGATCGTCGCCGTATTTCCGCCCGTGCGCGAGGCCTGGCAGCCTATCCCTGAGGTTTTTCTCAGCAATGGCGGGTTGATCATCCCCTCGCTGCGCTGGTCGCCGGCGCATACCGGCGTGCTGCTCGCAGCCCTGGCCGGGCTGGTGCTCGCCTTCGTCGTCGCGGGCATGCTCAGGCGCAAGCGCGTCGCCACCGGCCGCGACCGCCCGGCCTGGCCCTTCGTATTGCTCGCCCTGCTCGCGCCGCCGCTGCTGGCCGCCCTCATTCTGCAGCCCGACCTCGTGGTCAGCTGGCCCGAGCGGGGTCGGTTCCGCATCACCGGCGGCGTGCAGGTCACGCCGGAATTCACCGCCCTGCTGGTCGGGCTCGGGCTGTCGGCCTCGGCCGGCATCGCCGAGATCGTGCGCGCCGGCATCCTCTCCGTCAGCCGCGGCCAATGGGAGGCCTCGCGCGCCGTCGGCCTGCGCGACCGCCAGACCATGCGGCTCGTCGTGCTGCCGCAGGCGCTGCGGGTGATCGTGCCGCCGCTGACCAGCTCCTATCTCTCGACCTTCAAGAATTCCTCGCTGGCCATCGCCATCGGCTATCCCGACCTCGTCATGGTCTCGAATACGACGATGAACCAGACCGGACAGGCGATCGAAGGCATCGCGATCTTCATGCTGGTCTATCTGAGCATGTCGATCGCGATCTCGCTGTTCATGAACTGGTATAATGCGCGTGTCGCGCTGGTGGAGCGCTGAGATGGCCACCGTCGCCGAGATGGATACGCTCAACCTCGCCCGCGAGACGCTGCCGCCGCGCCAGTCCCGCGGCGTGTCGGCCTCGCTCAAGCGCTATTTCGGCACGCCGCTCAATGCGCTGATCACGCTGGCCTGCCTCTGGCTCGTCTACCGGCTGGTCACCGGCGCCTGGGGCTGGCTCGTCACCCGCGCCATCGTCGAGGGCGGGCCGCAGGCCTGCAAGGGCGGCTCGGGCGCGTGCTGGCCCTTCCTGGCGGCCAAGCTGCGCTTCATGATCTTCGGCTTCTACCCCTATGACGCGCATTGGCGCCCGGCGCTGGCGCTGGCGCTGTTCCTGGGCGCGATCATCATCACGATGATGCCGCGCTTCTGGGGCCGCTGGCTGCTCTGGCTCTGGATCGCCGTGCCGCTCGCCTGCGGCGTGCTGATGTATGGCGGCGTGCTCGGCCTGCCGGTCGTCACCACGACCAACTGGGGCGGTCTGCCGCTCTCCTTCATGCTCTCCTTCGTCGGCCTGGCGCTCGGCTTTCCGCTCGGCGTCGTGCTGGCGCTGGCGCGCAGCTCGAAGCTCCCGGCCATCCAGGTCATCGCCATCATCTTCATCGAGGTGGTTCGCGGCGTGCCGCTGGTCTCGATCCTGTTCATGGCCTCGGTGATGCTGCCGCTGTTCATGCCGGACGGGGTGACCGTCGACAAATTGCTGCGCGCCCAGGTCGCGATCATCATCTTCGCCGGCGCCTATATCGCCGAGACGGTGCGCGGCGGCCTGCAGGCGGTGCCCAAGGGCCAGCATGAGGCGGCGGCCGCGCTGGGACTCGGCTATTGGCTGTCGATGCGCAAGATCATCCTGCCGCAGGCGCTGAAGATCGTGATCCCGCCCCTGGTCAACATCTTCATCGGCTTCTTCCAGGACACCACGCTGGTGACCATCATCGGCCTGCTGGATTTCCTCGACACGGTGCGCGCCTCGCTGCGCGATCCCAACTGGCAGGGCATCGCGGTGATGGAGGGCTATGTCTTCGCCGCAGCGGTCTATGCCGTGTTCAGCTACAGCATCGGCTCCTACAGCCGCTTCCTCGAAAGGCGGCTGAAGACCGACCACGACCGAAGTCCGGGCCACTAGAACCCTGCGGGCAGCCCGCGCCGTATGCGCCGCGCTCAGTTCAGGCTGAACTCGCTGCCGCGCATGCGCACCTCCTGCGGGCCGATCAGCTGCTTGTGGCTGACGGTGATCCGGAACAGCTTGCCCTCCAGCGAACGCTCCCAGAACGCGAGGAAACGCGTCAGCTCTGGGAAGCGCGGCGCCAGGTCGTACTCCTGCCAGACATATTCCTGAAGGATCGAAGGATGATCCGGGAGGCGGTAGAGAATGCCGGCCGTGGTCAGGCCGTAGCCGGCGATCTGGCGGGCGAAATCCGTGGGAGCCATCAATCTCCTCCTGCGCGACATCAGCGTCCCATCGCAGCGCAAATCCAACGACCGCGCAAGATCAAACTACGAATAAGATCGCAATTTCAAAGCGTTAGCACTCTTTCAAAAAAAGTGCTGCCAACCTCTTGAAGGCGAAATCCGGGCAAACCAAATCATCGCGCGGGCGCGGCGCCTTGGGCCGTGCGGAACCTCGCCGTGCGTCTCGCACAGGGCCCGCCCGCTTTGCTTGTGACAGACAGGAAACTGGAGGAACTCATGAAGTTTCGGCCATTGCACGATCGCGTCGTCGTGAAGCGCATCGACGCCGAGGAGAAGACCAGAGGCGGCATCATCATCCCCGACACCGCCAAGGAGAAGCCGCAGGAGGGCGAGGTCGTCGCCGTCGGACCCGGCGCCCGCGACGAATCCGGCAAGTTGATCGCGCTGGATCTGAAGGTGGGAGACCGCGTGCTGTTCGGCAAATGGTCCGGAACCGAGGTCAAGCTCGATGGCGAGGATCTCCTGATCATGAAGGAGAGCGACATCATGGGCGTCGTCGAGACCGGCGCCACCCTGAAGCAGGCCGCCTGAGCGGGGCCTTATCCAACCCAAACCCTCAAGTCCAAGGAGTGAGGTCACATGGCTGCAAAGGATGTGAAATTTTCCCAGGACGCCCGCGAGCGCATGCTGCGCGGCGTCGACACGCTCGCCAATGCGGTGAAGGTCACGCTCGGCCCCAAGGGCCGCAACGTCGTGATCGAGAAGTCGTTCGGCGCGCCCCGCATCACCAAGGACGGCGTCACCGTCGCCAAGGAAATCGAGCTCGCCGACAAGTTCGAGAATATGGGCGCGCAGATGGTGCGCGAAGTCGCCTCCAAGCAGAACGACGCGGCCGGTGACGGCACCACGACCGCCACGGTTCTCGCCCAGGCGATCGTGCGCGAGGGCTCCAAGGCCGTCGCCGCCGGCATGA
>JBKBRD010000358.1:0-3357 GCA_046292405.1 Allobosea sp.
AGCGCCAATCGGCCGGCGCGGGCGCCGCGTCGGTGAGCGCAAAGAGCGCCGCCTCGCCGAGATCAAGTTGACGCATCGCGATTTCGTTTTCGTCCCGATCAACCGGCCATCCACGGCCGGAGATAACCCCACTGCCACATAAAAAGGGAGACCGACATGGCTAAGGACCGCAACTCAGCATCGCTCACGCGCCGTGGCTTCACCATGGCTTCGGCCGCCGCCGCCTTCTCGGTGGCGGCTCCCTCCGTGCTGCGCGCGCAGGCGGTGGAGATCGAATACTGGCAGTATTTCTTCAAGGAACGCGTCGAGGCCATGGACGAGCTGATCAAGCAGTTCGAGGCCGCAAATCCGGGCGTCAAGGTCAAGCACACGCATTTCCCTTACGCCCAGTACCGCACCAAGACCGCCGCCGCCGTGCCGGCCGGCGAGGGGCCGACCGTGATGCAGCTGTTCTTTGGCTGGATGCGCGAATACGCCAAGGCCAAGCTGATTCAGCCGCTGCCGTCCGACATGTTCAAGCCGGCCGATATCGACCGCGACTATTTCGACGTGGTCAAGCTGATGAAGACGAACGACGGTTACTGGGCGCTGCCGACGGCGGTGCGCAGCCTCGGCATGTTCTACAACAAGCGGCTGATGAAGGAGGCCAATCTCGGCGAGACCCCGGCCGCCTCGCTCGACGACTACGTCAAATACGCGCTGGCGACGACCAAGCGCGACGGCAGCGGCAACCTGACCCAGGCCGGCGCGACCATCGGCATTCCCTCGCAGGATTATCATTGGTGGCGCGAGGTGCTGGTGCGCCAGCACGGCGGCGCCCCCTACAGCGCCGATTTCCGCAAGGTGGCCTACGCCAACGAGGCGGGCGCGGCCGGCATCGCCTGGTACACCGACCTGCAGCGCAAGCATAAGGTCGCGCAGGCGGGCTTCCTCTCCGAAAGCCAGGCTGCTTTCAAGGCCGGGCGCGCCGCCCAGCATGTCGACGGTTCGTTCCGCCTCGGCACCTTCCGCACCGCGCGCGGTTTCGATTGGGGCGTGGCGGAGCTGCCGGCGCATAAGGGCGTGAAGGGCAATTACTCGTCCTATTGGGTGAACGGCCTCGCCGCCAACGCCACCGGCGCCAAGAAGGAGGCGGCGGTTAAGTTCCTCGCCTTCGTCACCAGCGACGCGGCCATGCAGCTCTGGTTCGAGAAGACGGGCGAGCTGCCGGCCAAGAAGGCCTCGGCCCTGACGCCCAAGAACCTGGCCGATCCGCTCAGCGGCCCGATGCTGGCCGGCATGAACGACGCCTTCACCACCGACTTCGTCGCGGAGGAGGCCCAGGGCCAGCTCTTCCAGGACATGCTCGATCGGATCCTGCTGCAGAATCAGGACCCGCTCGCCGCCGTCAAGCAGATGGCCGAGGCTGAGCAGAAGATGATCGACGACCACTACCGCAGCTGACGACCGACCACGCCCCGGCGCCGCAGGGCCGCCGGGGCGTGGCGGCGCGAGAGAGACATGGCTTTCATCCCTTCCGATTTCGATCTGGTGGCCCCGCTCGCCGCCCGCGCCTGCCTGCGCGGCTGGCAAAGCGGGGCGCTGCTGCCTGCTTCCGGCTTTCCCGAGGATGCGCAGGCGGCCCTCGTCAGCCTCGTCGAGGCCGGGCTTGTCCGCCGCGAGGCGGAGGGTTTTCGCAGGACTGCGCCGGGCTTGCGCCTGTTCGTCGCCGATCTCGGCGGCACCAAGCTGCACGCCGCCCTCGTCGATGAGACCGGGGCCATTCTGGCCGAGCGGCGCGAGCCGACGGCGGCCGGCGTGCATGCGGTGATCGAACAGATCGTCAGGCTGCGCGACGCCTTGGCTTGCGAGATCGGCGCCCCGCTGGCGGCTGTCGGCGCCGCCGCGATCGGCGTGCCCGGGGCGGTCGATCCGCGCAGCGGCGCCGTCGGTTTCGCCCCCAATATCGCCGGGCTGGAGCGGGTCGATCTTGCCGTCGAGCTGGAGCGCCGCTTCGGCCATCGCGTCCGGTTGGAAAACGACGTCAATCTCGCCGCGCTCGGCGAAAGCGCGGCGGGCTGCGCCCAGGGTCTGCGGAACTTCGCCTTCGTGGCGTTAGGCACCGGCGTCGGGATGGGGCTGGTGCTGGATGGGCGGCTGATGCGCGGACATGGCGGCATGGCCGGCGAAATCGCCTTGTTGCCAGTGATTTATGGCGCGACCGGCAAGGGTCGTGCCGAGGCCGACGCGACGCTCGAGGATGTCATCGGCAGCGGCGGCATCCTTGCCGCGGCCCGCCGGCTCGGCCCGGTCGAGGCGCAGACTGTCGAGCAGCTGTTCGCCCAAGCGCGACAGGGCGATGGCGTGGCGCAGGGAGCCATAGCGGCGACCGCGGAGGTCCTGTTCAAGGCCTTGCTCGCCGTCCGCGCCCTCGTCGATCCCGAACTGATCGTGCTTGGGGGCAGTATCGGCCTGCAGAGCGAGATCGCCGAGGGCCTCTCTGCGCACGCCGCCAGAGCCGCCTTTGCGCCGGCGATCCGCGCCAGCACGCTCGGTCCGCGGGCAGTGCTGGCGGGAGCCAGCCTCGCGGCGCTGTCCGAGCTGATCGCGCCTGCCGCGGCGCGCAGACGCCTCCTGCAGAAATCGGCCTGAGACCCGGGATTTTCCAATGCCGACGATCGACATCTTTGAAGCGCCCGAAGACGCGGCCGAGCGCGCCGCGCGACTCGTCGCCGAAGCGGTACGCACCAAGCCGACCATCGTGCTCGGCCTGGCCACGGGTGAAACCATGCGCCCGGTCTATGCCGCGCTGGTCGCGGATCACCGCCGCAACGCCACGAGCTGGCGCGGCGTCACCGTGTTCAATCTGGACGATTATGTCGGGCTGCCGGCCGACCATCCGGCCTCGTTTTCGCGCTTCATGCGCGAAACCCTGTTCGACCATATCGACATCGCGTCGGAGCGCTGCTGGATGCCCGATGGCATGGCGCCCGATCTGGCGCGGGAAGCGCGCGCCTACGAGGCCCGGATAGCAGCCGCTGGCGGAATAGACCTGCAATTGCTCGGGATCGGCAGCAACGGCCATATCGCCTTCAATGAGCCGGGTTCGGATTTTGCCGGGCGCACCCGCGTCGTCGCGCTGGCGCAGGAAACGCGGGCCGCGGCCGCACTCGCCTTCCCGGAAGATGACGATGTGCCGCGATACGGGCTGACGCTCGGCATCGGCACGATCCTGCAGGCGCGGCGGATCGTCCTGGTCGCGACGGGCGCAGGAAAGGCGAGGGCGGTGGCGGAGGCTTTCGGAGCACCGGCTGACGTCGCCTGTCCCGCCTCGGCGCTGCAGACCCACGCCGATGTGATGGTGCTGCTCGACGCCGC
>JBKBRD010000358.1:3367-3637 GCA_046292405.1 Allobosea sp.
CCCCGCGGCGCGCCCCCCCCCCGCGTTGGGGTGGGTCGGCCCCGCCCCCGGGGCGGGGCCGGTCCCGGCGCGGGGCGCCGCCCCCGGCGCGACTTCGCGGTCAGCTGACGGCCGGCAACCGGTCGATCAGCTTGTCCAAGGTGATCGGATAGTCGCGGATGCGCACGCCGGTTGCGTTGTAGAGGGCGTTGGCCACGGCAGCGCCGACGCCGCAGATGCCGAGTTCGCCGACGCCCTTCGCCTTCATCGGTGACGACATCGGGTCGGTTT
>JBKBRD010000359.1:0-3634 GCA_046292405.1 Allobosea sp.
GTCCTGGACGCAGCGATAGAAATCGGCGCCGGTCTTGTCCATCTTGTTGACGAACACGACGCGCGGCACGTCATACTTGTCGGCCTGGCGCCAGACGGTCTCGGTCTGCGGCTCGACGCCCTGGTTGCCGTCCAGCACGCAGACGGCGCCGTCCAGCACGCGCAGCGAACGCTCGACCTCGATGGTGAAGTCGACGTGGCCGGGGGTGTCGATGATGTTCAGGCGATGCTCGCGCCACAGGCAGGTCGTCGCGGCGGAGGTGATCGTGATGCCACGCTCCTGCTCCTGCGTCATCCAATCCATGGTGGCGGCGCCATCATGGACTTCGCCGATCTTGTGCGACTTGCCCGTATAGAACAGGATTCGCTCGGTCGTCGTCGTCTTGCCCGCATCAATGTGGGCCATGATGCCGAAGTTGCGATAGCGATCGATGGGATGAGAACGGGCCATGATAGTGCTCTGTCTTTCCGAAACCGGGACGCCGCTTACCAGCGGTAGTGCGAGAAGGCGCGGTTGGCTTCCGCCATCCGGTGCGTGTCTTCGCGCTTCTTGACGGCGTTGCCCCGGTTATTGGCGGCATCCATCAGCTCGGAGGAGAGGCGCTCCACCATCGTCTTGTCGTTGCGGCCGCGGGCGGCCGTGATCAGCCAGCGGATCGCCAGCGCCTGGCGGCGCTCGGTGCGAACCTCGACCGGAACCTGGTAGGTGGCGCCGCCGACGCGGCGCGAACGCACCTCGATGGCCGGCGCGACGTTCTCGAGCGCGGTCTTGAAGACGGCGAGCGGATCGCTCTTCATCTTGCCCTCGATGATCTCGAAGGCGCCGTAGACGATCCGCTCGGCGGTCGACTTCTTGCCTTCATACATCACCGAGTTCATGAACTTGGTCACGATGATATCGCCGAACTTCGGGTCCGGGATAATTTCGCGCTTTTCGGCACTGTGGCGGCGGGACATCGTCTAGTCTCCGGTCAAATCTTCAACGCTGCGAACCGGTTGGAGCGGAAAGCCCAACCGATCGGGCAGAAATTACTTCGGACGCTTGGCGCCGTACTTCGAACGGCGCTGCTTGCGGTTCTTGACGCCCTGGGTGTCGAGCACGCCGCGCAGGATGTGATAGCGCACGCCGGGCAAGTCCTTGACGCGGCCGCCGCGGATCATGACGACCGAGTGCTCCTGGAGGTTGTGACCCTCGCCAGGAATGTAGCCGATCACTTCGAAGCCGTTGGTCAGGCGGACCTTGGCCACTTTACGCAGAGCGGAGTTCGGCTTCTTCGGCGTCGTCGTATAGACGCGCGTGCAGACGCCGCGCTTCTGCGGGCAGGACTCGAGCGCCGGAGCGGTGTTGCGCGCCTTGACGGGCGAACGCGGCTTGCGGATGAGCTGGCTGATTGTCGGCATTTAAGGCCTCTCGCTCCCATGAGCGCTTGGAAATCTCTGGTTCGCTTCCCGGCGCGGCCGAAGACATGAGCAAAACGAAACCGCGCCATCGGCGCCCGGCAGGGCAACCTCAGGCGCGTCCGCCAAGCAGAGGAACACGAATTGCTTCGTGTTCTTGCGTCTCACCATGTCGTCAATCGACGCTGGAATTCCGGTGGAGTTTCGGCCGCGAAATTCGCCAGCAACGAAGGCTAAGGCGACATACGTGTCCGACAACCACCGACAGTGGCGCGCTTATGACTCGGGGATAGATTCGCGTCAACCCCAAAACGCCAGGAAAAGCCGAGTTTGGCCGGGTTTCGCCGGTTTCAGGCCAGCGCAGCCCCAAGCCCTTCGCATCCGAAACTGAAAAGGCCGCCCGAAGGCGGCCTCCCCTGTCTTGTCGGCGCCGGCCGAGGCCGGAGGGCTCACTCCGCCGCAGGCAGAGCCGCCTCGACCGCCTTGGCGGCGGACGCCGCCGCCTTGGCCGCCGCATCGGCCTTCTGGCCGACGATGAGATCGTCGCGACGCGTGGCCACCTGCTTGATGCGGGCGACCTGGGCGCCGGTGCCGGCCGGGATGAGCGAGCCGACGATGACGTTCTCCTTGAGGCCTTCGAGCGTATCGTACTTGCCGTTGACCGCCGCCTCGGTGAGGACGCGGGTGGTCTCCTGGAAGGACGCCGCCGAGATGAAGGAGCGCGTCTGCAGCGAGGCCTTGGTGATGCCGAGTAGAACCGGCACGCCGGCTGCAGGCTTCTTGCCCTCCTCGCGCATCTTCGCGTTGATCTCTTCCAGCTCGATGCGGTCGACCTGATCGCCGGTCAGGATGTCGGTGTCGCCCGACTCCGTGATCTCGATCTTCTGCAGCATCTGCCGGACGATCACCTCGATGTGCTTGTCGTTGATGCCGACGCCCTGGAGGCGATAGACCTCCTGGATCTCGTTCACCAGATACGCCGCCAGCTCCTCGACGCCCTTGATCGCCAGGATGTCGTGCGGGGCCGGATTGCCGTCGAGGATATAGTCGCCCATCTCGACGACGTCGCCGTCCTGGAGATGGATGTGCTTGCCCTTGGGGATCAGGTATTCGAGCTGATCCGAGCCGTCATGCGGGGTCAGCGTGACCCGGCGCTTGTTCTTGTAGTCCTTGCCGAAGCCGATGACGCCGGCCTTCTCCGCGATGATCGCCGCATCCTTCGGACGACGCGCCTCGAACAGCTCCGCGACGCGCGGCAAACCGCCCGTGATGTCGCGGGTCTTGGCCGAGTCGGTCGAGACGCGGGCCAGCACGTCGCCGGCCTTCACATTGGCGCCTGGCTCCAGCGAGATGATGCCGTCGACGGGCAGCAGATAGCGGGCGTCGCCGCCGCGGGCGAGTTTGGCGATCTTGCCGTCGGGACCGAGCACCGTCAGCGCCGGACGCAGGTCCGAGGTGCGGGCCGAGCCGCGCCAATCGACGACGACGCGCTTGGAGATGCCCGTCGCCTCGTCGGTCGTCTCGGTGATCGACATGCCGTCCACGAGATCCTCGTAGCCGACCGTGCCGTCCACCTCCGCCAGGATCGGACGGGAATAGGGATCCCATTCGATCAGGCGCTGGCCGCGCTTGACCTTGTCGCCCTCGTCGACCCGCAGCTTCGAGCCGAACTGGACGCGGTGCACCGCGCGCTCCGCCCCGTCGGGACCGACGATGACGATCGCGATGTTGCGCGCCATGGCGATCAGGTCGCCATCGGAGTTGCGCGCCGCATTGCGGTTGCGCATCTTCACCGTGCCCTCGAAATTGGACTCGACGAAGGACTGGTCCGCGATGGTGGCGGCGCCGCCGATGTGGAAGGTGCGCATGGTGAGCTGCGTACCCGGCTCGCCGATCGACTGCGCGGCGATGACGCCGACGGCCTCGCCCATGTTGACCGGCGTACCGCGGGCGAGATCGCGCCCGTAGCAGGTGGCGCAGACGCCGTTCTTGGTCTCGCAGGTGAGCACCGAACGGATCTTCACCTCCTGGATGCCGGCGGCGTTGATCGCCTCGATATGGCTCTCCTCGATCATCGTGCCCTTCGGCACCAGGACGTTGCCGTCGATATCCGTCACGTCCTCGGCGGCCGAGCGGCCGAGGATGCGGATGCCGAGCGACGCCACGACCTGGCCGGCGTCGATGATGGCGCGCATCTTGATGCCGTTCTGCGAGCCGCAATCCGTCTCGGAGATGAT
>JBKBRD010000360.1:0-3614 GCA_046292405.1 Allobosea sp.
GCCGAGCAACCCAGTTCGATGTCGGCGATCGCTGGCGCCGATATTATCTCCGTCAGCAACTCGGAACAGGTTATTGGGTCGGCAGCGCGATGACGGACATCAGCTTCTGCCCGGCGACCATGTGCCCGCTCTTCGCGGCCGACGGGTCGCATTTCAGCGGGGCGGTCAATGCGCGATGCGAGCGCGAAGCGTGTCGTTGGTTCGACGGACAAATCTGTCAGGCCGGGCGTGTGGCGACCGGCGAGGTGGCGATGGCGTCAGCCGGGCAAGGTGGTTTCTGGCCGCGATTGAACGATCCGACGCGTCGTCGGGATTTTGATTGTCCGCGAGCGCATGAGTGTTCTTGGCAACAGCAGTCGCCGGGCGGCTTGTGTGCGCCGCGTCGCGCCTTGGCGCATGGTCTCGATCCCCGGCACTGCCGATAGGCGGCTACCCCTTCGATGACCGCTGTTCGTGGCGCAGCACCGCCTCAGCTCGCCGCGCCTTTTCTTCCTGCCACCGAGCTTCGACCTGGTCGGCGATCAGATCCCCGTCGATGATGACGATCCGCAGCATGCCGAGCTTGAACGAGACCTCCGACAGCAGCGATAGCTCATCTTCGGACAGGTCGTAGGCGCCGCCGTCGAACAGTGGTCCAAGGGCCGTCTTGGCCGCATGAACGGCCTGGTCGAGCCGCGCGCAAAAGCGCTGGCGCTGATCGTCGCTCATCGGCATGGCAGCGTCTCACATGGAATGTTCGGAAGCATGATGTCTTCCCGCCTTCTTGAAAAGCTCAGATCGCCAGCCGCGCGGCTTTGCCTAATGCCTGGTCGGCATCGTTGTAATAGCGGGCGGCCTGCTGGATCGAGCGATGCTGCGATTGCCGCATGGCCGCGGGCAGGGCGACGCCGTTGCGCGCAGCTTCGGTCAGATAGCCCGAGCGCAGGCCGTGGGCGGAAAACTCCACCGGATCGAGCCCGGCCATGCCGCAGCGGCGTTTCAGGATCAGGTTGATCGCCTGAGGCGTGAGCGCCCGGTCATCGATCGCCTCCCAGCGGTCGATTGCCCGAAACACCGCCCCCTTTTTGACATCGGCCCGCTCGATCCACTCGCGCAGCGCAGCGACAGGCGATCCGATCAGCAGCACGCGGGCATCGTCGTCGGCTTGGGCCGTTTTGGTCCGGCCGAGCGCTATCGCCATGCAGGGCACGCGAAGGGAGTTCGGATCATCGGGGTCGAGCGGGACATCGCCTTCGTCGCTGAGTTGCTCGAGCCGCAGCCGCGCCACCTCGCTGCGTCGGCGACCGCCTGACGCAAAAGCGACGAGCAGGATGGCGAGATCGCGTGTGTCGGCCAGACGGTCGGTCTGGCACGTCGCGATCAACCGGTCGAGCACGTCGCGCGTCACGGCGCGCTTACTTTTGCGTCGGCGCGGTTTTGCGCTGGCCCTGACCGCCAGGCGCACGCTGGTGCGGATCGCAGGCGTGCCGAGCGGGCTCTCAAGCCCCTTCCAGCGATGCAGCGTCGCCCAGTGAGCCAGGCGCCGTTTGACGGTGGAGCTCGCATGGGGCCCGTCAGAACGTAGATGGCCACCGGCGCGGAGCGCTTCATCCACCTCGGCCGGCATGCCATGCGAAGAATCCTCGGCGCGGCGCGCCGGATCCCAGAGGTGATGCGCGATAAATTTCAGCACGAACGCCTCGGGTGCCGGCCAGGGCAGGGGTGAGCCTGTCGCTGCGATCGCCCAGGCTTCGAGATAGGCCAGGTCCGAGGCGAGCGCGCGAAGCGAGTTTTCGCCCATCCCTTCACGGGCGAGATGGCGCAGGGTTTCGACATCGTCGTCCGTCAGGATTTTTGCGAGCTGATCGCGGCGCTCCAGCGGCAAAATGCCGGACAGCGCGTCGAGCTGCAGGGCGCGCCGCGTGTCTGTTTCGGCCGAGAGCAGGGATATGGATGTCACGGGCGCTCCTGGTGCAGCTCGCGAGGGCCGATTTCGTCGACGGGAAGCCCGGCTGACGTCGCCGGCGGCGGTTTGGAGCGCAGAATCGCCGATTTCTGAGCGTATGTCCATCACTATCGATAAGAGGTACTTATCGATAGTGATGTGTACCAGCAGAGCAATGTCGGTGTGAAACAATCAAATGACTATTTAGATTGGGTATGATAGGTTTGTGGGTGTGAATTCAACTCGCTATGACTTTTCTCGCGCCGCGCGCCAAACCCTGGTTTCGGACTGCGCCGCAGCTTCGGAGGCCGCGGCGATCGCGCTCGCCCGCTGCGACGAGCGCCTTTCCCGCGCAAATCCCGTCCTGGCCGAGGGCGCCCGCCAGCGCGGCCACGTCTTTGAAGCCCAGGCGCTGATCGGGCTCACGGGCGGCCTCTGCCCGCTCGAGGATCTTTGCCTGCACGATTCCGGCATGGATGTGCGCAGCCCGACCCGCGAGATCGCGCGCGCCGCCGCCATGCTCGACGAGCGTCGGCGCCTGGCGCGGCGCGAGCCGGCCGAAATCTTGAGCGAGAATGCCCTGCGACTGAGGCTAGGCATCGAAGGATTTTCGCAACCGGACCGGACGGACGGGGTGACGACCACATCGGTGGCCGCAAAACAAGTCGCGGCACCATGGGACCGGATCGACGATGAAGACCAGGCCGGCGAGGATGATCTGGACCTGGAGGACGAGGACGATCATGCCGACCCGGCGTTCGCCGAAATCGACGCACTGCTGGTGCGGACGCGCAAAAAGCTCGACGCCTGGAATGATTTGTCCTCCGACGAAGGCCGAAAAAACCTGACGCTGCGCGATCCGGCCTATGACGCCGCTGGGAGGTTCGGGCGCTGGCTGGCAATCCTGGAGGAGGGCAGGGGGCTGCCTGCGGCGCTCGCGGCTGCACTCGCCCTCGACGCCTGGCTGTGGCTCGAGCCGTCGGAACGGTCAGGCGAGCTCGGCTTTGCGTTCGCGGCGACCCTGTTGCGGGAGCGCGGGCTGGCGGCGGCGCATTTGCCGGCGCTTGGGCTGGGGTTGAGGCGGGGGCGGTTTCGGTGGAGCCCGCACCAGGCGCTTGGCATCCGGATCACGGGGCTGCTCGGCGCCTTTGCAGAGGCGGCTGCGTTCGGGCAGGGGGATCTCGATCGATTGACCTTGGCGCGGACTGTGATGCTGCGGAGGTGTGAAGGGAGGAGGGGGAATTCGAAATTGGCGGAGCTGGTGGACCTGTTCGTTGCCTCGCCGCTGATCACCGTACAACTGGCGGCTGCGCGGTTGCAGGTCTCGCCACAGGCGGTCGAGGCCATGCTGAAGCAGCTCGGGGGCAGCCTGCCGCGCGAGCTTACTGGGAGGAAACGCTATCGGGCTTGGGGAATCATGTAGGGCGTCGTGCACGAGCGATCAGAAGATCGTGGGGTCGAAATGTTGAATGACCCCTGATGTGGAGCGGGCCTCGCCTCAGATCTGCAATCTCATTGCAGCCAGCTCGTGGGAATGAGTTTCTCGCCCTTCCTCCATCGTTGGATCACCGCCGCCGCGAACCAGTCCGGCTTCAAGTCCGCGTGGTCCATGATAATGATCTGCAAATCCGGCGCGAGTTCTGCCGCTGCATCTGCTGCCAATTTGAAGAGCTGGAGCACTGCGGTCTGG
>JBKBRD010000361.1:0-3612 GCA_046292405.1 Allobosea sp.
AAGGCACTGCTGATGTTCCAAGGCGAAGAGGCCGGCCTGCGTCCTGCCGACCTGCTCAGGCTCAGCGCCGTGCTGGCCCCGGCCCATCTCCTGCTGATGATCGCGTTCTATTTTGGCTACTGGCGCTGGGTCGGGCTCAGCCTCTAGGGCCAGAGCTCAGCGCCAGTCCTTCTCGATCAGAGCGCGCACGGTCGCGCCGTCCAACGCATCGGATGCCTCCGCACCGCTCAAGAAGGCGTCCGCCGGGGTGGTTACGCCGCTGGCGGGCGCATAGCTGTCGCTGCGCTCGTGGTCGGCGGCAACGAGTTCGACCCGCCAGCCCGCCTCGGCCCGGCAGGCCAAGCCGCTGAAGCGCCCGGTCTCGGCTGCCTTCGCCTCCAGGCTAAAGCTGCGGCAAAAGCCGGCGCGGGTCCTGTAGGTCTCGCGCAGCGTGACTCTGCCCGCGCCGAGGGCGGCGGCCGCGCCGTCGGAAACTTGGCTCAGGGCGCCCTGCAGACCGGCATCGGCGAAGAGCGCGAAGGGCGCGGAGGTCGACGAACCGGATGGCTGCAGCAGCCCAAAGGCCCCGGCGCCGATCATGATCCCCGCCACGGCGGCGGCCATCGGCAGCGCTATGCGAGCAAAGCGCTGCGGACGCACCGCTCCGGCGGCATCCTGCGGACGCAGGCCCATCGCCGCGCGGGTCAGGCGCTCGGGCACCGGTGCGGTGGCGATGCCGCCGAGTTCGGACCGCAGCAGGTCGCGCGTCGCCATGAAGATCTCGACCCGGGTCTCCAGTTCGGCGTCCGTCTCGATCGCGGTTGCGATTGCGTCCGCAGTGGCGTCGTCGAGTTCGCCGTCGGCGAAGGCGACCAGTGTCTCGTCGGTGAAGGCTCGGTTCATGGTCACGCCCCTGCCGGTTCGGTTTCCGCGCCGGCCATGCCGAGCATGGCGCCGAGCGCGCGGCGCCCGCGTGCCAGCCGGCTCATCACCGTGCCGATCGGGATATCGAGGATGGACGCCACCTCGCGGTAGCTGAGCTCTTCGATGCAGACGAGCGAGACGATCGCGCGCTGATCTTCGGGCAAACGGGTCAAGGCCTGCAGGACCTCGCCTGCGGCGATCCTCGCCTCAGCCGTGGCGATGCCGTTTTCGCCGACGAGCTCGAACATCTCCTCGGCCCGCTGCTCGTGGCCTCGCGTCTTCAATCTTCGCATATCGTCGACCCAGAGGTTCTGCATGATCCGGTAGAGCCAAGAATCGAGGCGCGTCCCCGGCTGCCAGCTGTCTGAAGCGGCCAAGGCGCGCTCGCAGGTCGCCTGCACCAGATCGTCGGCGCGGTCGGCTGCGCCAGCGAGCGAATGCGCGAACCGCCGCAGGCGCGGCAGCATGGTGACGATCTGCAGACGGATATCGACGCCCATCGGCCCTTCCGTGCGGCCCTGATCAACCGCTCATGATCAAAAACGAATGACCGGGGGAATTATTCCCTGCGCTTTGCGTTATCAGCCGCGAACATAGACATAGTCGAACGACTGCGGAGACGCGACATGACGACAGCCCCGACCTACACAACCGTGGCAGGCCGGGCGTTGGCCTGGGTTCTGGCCCTGGCGATGCTCGGCAGCGGCATGCTGCCGGCGATTTCGGCTGCGGTCCTGGGTGTCTCGCTGTTTGCGGCGCTATCACCGGCGCTGGCCGATGACGATGATGATGATGACGACGACCGGCCGCGTCGGCGCGTCTTCATCGAGCGGGCTTCGCCGCGACCCGCCGCGCGACCGGCTCGCGAAAGGCGGGCGAGCGGCCCCGAACTGGTGGCGCTGCTGCCGGCGGGCCAGTCGACCGATGCACTCGCGACTGCAGGCTACGATGTGGTTACGCGCTCAAACATGCCGGCGCTGGGGCGCGACATCCTCAAGATCCGCTCGACCCGGCGCGAAAGCACAGCCACGGCCGTGCGACGCTTGCGCGATCTGCTGCCAGGCCAGCCGGTCGATCTGAACGTGCTCTACCGGCCTTCGCTGTTCGAGTGCTCCGCAGCCGGCTGCGACACGATGGCGATGGTCGGTTGGCCGGCCCCACCTTCGGCCTGCGAGCTCGAAACCACGATTGGCATGATCGACACAGCGGTGCAGGCGGGACATCCCGCGTTCGCGACCGGACGGATCGAACGGCTGACGGTGCGCTCGCCGACGCGCGAAGCATCCTCCGACCGCCACGGCACCGCGATTGCCGCCCTGCTCGTTGGCCAGACCGACAGCGCCCATCCAGGCTTGCTACCGCGGGCGAGGTTGGTCGCGGTGGACGTGTTCCACCGTGGCATCGGGGGCGCGGACGCCACCGATGCATTCGATCTGGCGCGCGGGCTCGATGCGCTGATCGCGCGTAACATTCGCCTGATCAATCTGAGCCTCGCCGGCCCCGACAGCCCAATCCTACGCCAGATGGTCGAGTTCGCGCTGTCGAAGGGCGTGACTTTGGTCGCGGCGGCGGGCAATGCCGGCGCCAATGCGCGCCCAATGTATCCGGGTGCCTATCAGGGCGTGATCACGGTCACGGCGATCGACCGTAACGGCCAGCTCTATCGCCGCGCCAACCGGGGCGAGCATATCGATTTCGCGGCACCGGGCGTTGATCTCGTCGCGGTCGACACGACTGGTCGCAAGGAACCGCAATCGGGGACGTCGCTGGCGGTGCCTTTCGTTACCGCAGCCGCTGCTATCGTGATCGCGCGCCAGGAGAAGGACCTTCGCCCCGTCGTCGACATTCTGCGCGAAGCGGCGAGCGATCGCGGCGCTCCAGGAAAGGACCGCGAATATGGCTGGGGCGTCGTCAAGCTAGCGGATTCATGCGCCTCAGAGTCGGTGCGTTGAAGCACGGTTGCTCGTGCCGCCTAGCACAAAGTTGCGTCAACAGGTATTCGTGGTCTCCCCCTAGCGAATTTAGCGATCCGGCCTCGAAATGTGCGAGTATGCGATCTAACGCGGCGACATTGTTCTGATCTTCGGCGCTTTCCAACGCATCCTGCAGAACCGCACGGATACCCTCGGCTTCGACCCTCTCCATCTCCCAGTTGAGATATAGACGCTCGCGCCTCTCCTCACTTTGGCTCAGCGAGACGATATCATAGTGGCGCGGATCGCTGTGAAGGTTGGCGACTAGTTTCTGGATGTCGGCGGCCGGACCTTCGATCCATTGGAAGAAGACGCCGTTGCCGAAAACCAGAACCCCGGTGATGCCGCGCGCTAAATTATTGCGTTTAGCCAATTCGACGATGCGGCCAACCTCAGCTTCGTCAACGCCGTCGGCGGCACGGCTGCAGTAGACGAAATGGTAAAGGGCAGGCAGCGCGGCAACGTCCAGCTCAGGGTCCCTCGGAAAGCCTGGTTCGTCAAACATAGTGGGCTTCTCCGTCTATGGCAGGCAGTTCCGCCCGGTCACCGACAAGCAGGATAGCGCGACCTGTCGAATTTGGTACTGGATTCCTTACCGCCCCTGCCGGCACATCCACGGTCGCGGGCGGCGCTCTGCAGCGTCACGATATGGTGCCCGCAGATATCAATAGGCGCTGACGCTGTAGTCGGCTGGGCGGCCCGGATCCGCCGTCCGACACGCTCCCCTGCCGCACTG
>JBKBRD010000362.1:0-241 GCA_046292405.1 Allobosea sp.
CGCTCGACTCGATCCGCGGCGTCGATGCGCTGATCTGGGCGCTGATCTGGGTGAATGTCGTCGGGCTCGGCCCCTTCGCCGGCATGCTCGCCATCATGACCAGCGATCTCGGCGCCTTCGGCAAGCTCTATTCCGAAGCCATCGAGGCCGCCGACCGCAAGCCGGTGGAAGGCGTGACCTCGCTGGGCGGCGGCAAGCTGCAGGAAATCCGCTTCGGGCTGATCCCGCAGGTGCTCCCGGT
>JBKBRD010000362.1:251-3598 GCA_046292405.1 Allobosea sp.
ATCGAACACGCGCTCCTCGACCATCATCGGCATCGTCGGGGCCGGCGGCATCGGGCTTTATCTCTCGGAGACCATCCGCACGCTGGAATGGCAGCAGGTCTCCTTCCTGATCCTGCTCATCCTCGCTGCGGTGACGGCGATCGACTTCATCTCGAGCCGGCTGCGTTTCGCCATCATCGGCAAGCGCGCGACATAGAAGCCGTTCGTTTCAACGCCTCGTCATGCTCGCGCTTGGGGCGAGCATCCCCGTCTTCGAGACCAGGCGGGGCCGATGAAGAGGTCGATGGTCGGGCCGTGCCCGACCAGGACGGTTGGGATACGGTCTTCATTCCGCAAAAGGCTCGATCACCATCTCCATGCGGTCGCCGGCGAAGACGCTGTCGACCAGATGGATCGGCGTGAGGTCGGGCAGCGCGTCGATGGCGGCGGAGACCATCACCGCAGCCCCCGGCGCGGTCTTCAGCAGGATCGCCTCGCGCTCATCGGCGAGCCGCGACGACAGCCGCGTCGAAAGCCGCAGATAATCCGGGATGCCACAGGCCTTGAACGCCGCCGTGATCGAGGCGCCGGCCTCGGCCAGCACGCGGTCGAAGCCGGGAAAGCGCGCCGCTTCGACCCAGTGCAACCCCGTGCCGACAGGCGCGCCGCTGGCGAGGCTGAGCGTCTCCAGCCGCCACAGGCGCGTACCCTCCGGCAGTCTCAGGCGCTGACACGCCTCATCCGGCCCGGCCAGCTGATCGGCGGACAACAGCGCGCTGCTCACCGCGATCCCGGCCGCGCCGAAATTCGCCCGCATGCTGACGCGGCGGCCGATGCGATAGGGGAAGCGCTGGGCGCTGACCTGCGTGCCGCGACCGCGCGCGACCGTCACCAGCCCCTGTTCGGCGAGGTGGCGGAAGGCTTGCCTGACCGTATGGCGATGCACGCCATAGCGCTCCGCCAAGGTCACCGAGGCGGGCAAGATGTCGCCCGGCGCAAAATCGCCCTTCTCGATCGCGGCGGCCAACGCATCGGCAATGCGCCGCCAGGCGGTGCCGGATTCCGAGACCGCCGTCTCCGCCATCGGCGTCATCAAAGCTTCACCCAAAATGTATAGACCTTTCTCATCAGTCAGGCTAGTTTAGTCTAGACATTTAAATTTGACCAGAGAGCCGATGGCATGAGCGAAACGAGCGACAGACAAGGCTGGATGGCGATCCTGGCCCGCGCCTCGCGCCAGGAGATCGAAGCGATCGCGGGCGCTGAGTTGCCGGCTCATGATCTCCTCAAGGCTCCGGAAACCGGGACCGTGATGGTGGAGGCTCGCGCCGGCGGCGCCGGCCGGCGCTTCAATCTCGGCGAGGCCACGGTGACGCGCTGCGTCATCAGGCTGCAGGACGGCGCGATGGGCTTTTCCTATGCGCTCGGCCGCGACCGCCGCAAGGCCAGACTCGCCGCATTGCTCGACGCGCAGCTGCAGCGCGAACCGCAGGGCGGCCCGCTGCGGGGGGCTGTCGCCGGTCTAGCGCTGCAGCAGGCCGCGGCGCGCGAAACCGCCTCCCGCAAGGCGGCGGCGACGAAGGTCGCCTTCTTCACTCTGGTCCGGGGCGCGTGATGTCACCGCAGCAGACGATATCCCGGGGATTCGCAGATCCCGTCTTCGAGTCACAGGCCGCCTTCCGCGCCTTGCTCGTAACCTTGTCGGAGCCGGGCGCGCTCCAGACCGTATCATCCGGGATCGAACCGCCCGATGGGCTCGACCGCGCGACCGCCACCGCCCTGCTCACCCTCGCCGATTACGAGACGCCGATCTGGCTGCCGGAGCGCTTGCGCGCCGGCGCAGCAGGCGCCTGGTTGCGCTTCCATTGCGGCGCGGCGCTGGCGCAGTTCCCGACGGATGCAGCCTTCGCCGTTTTGGACGCCGCCTCGGACACCCCGCTCCTCAGCGCTTTCTGTGTCGGAACCGACCTGTTTCCGGATCGTTCGGCGACCGTGCTGGTGCAATGCGAGGGGCTCGAGGACGGCCTGCCCGTCACGCTCGCCGGCCCCGGCATTCCCGGCCGCAGGACGATTGCGCCGCGCGGCCTGCGCCCCGGCTTCTGGGCGGAGATGGTCGACAATGCGGCGCTCTACCCGCTCGGCGTCGATATCGTCCTGTGCTGCGGCGCCGCGCTGATCGGCCTGCCGCGCTCCACCCAGGTCGAGGACATCGGCTGATGCCGTTCCGGAGGACTCCCTGATGTATGTCGCAGTCAAGGGCGGCGAGGCCGCCATTCTCGCCACGCATGATCTGGTCGCGCAGGCCCGGCGCGGCGATGAAACGATCCCCGAGATCAGCGTGGCGCAGATCCGCGAGCAGCAGGCGCTCGCCTGCGCCCGCGTCATGAACGAAGGCTCTCTGTGCGATGCCGATCTGGCGGCGCTGGCGCTGAAACAGGCGCAGGGCGACGTGATCGAGGCCGCTTTCCTGATGCGCGCCTATCGCACCACCCTGCCCCGCTTCGGCTCGTCGGAGCCGGTCGACACCGCCCGCATGGCGATTCGCCGCCGTGTCTCGGCCACCTACAAGGATCTGCCCGGCGGCCAGGTGCTGGGTCCGACCTACGACTACACCCACCGGCTCTTCGATTTCGCGCTGATGGACGAAGAAGGGCAGCCGGCCTCCGGCGCAGAACCCCACGGCCCACTGCCAACGGCCGACTGCCTCGATCAACACATGCCGCGCGTCCCTGACATCCTCGGCGCCGAGGGGCTGATGGAGGCGGAGGAGCCGCCGGACGGCGATCCCCGCCCCTTCGACCTCACCCGCGAGCCGGTCTCGTTCCCCGCCGATCGCGATGTCCGGCTCCAGGCGATGGCCCGGGGTGATGAGGGCTTTCTGCTCGGGCTCGGCTATTCCGTCCAACGCGGCTTCGGCGGCAACCACCCCTTCGTCGGCGAAATCCGCGTCGGCGAGGTCAGCGTCGAATTCATCCCGGAAGAACTCGGCTTCGCCGTCGATCTCGGCGAGATCACCCTGACCGAATGCCAGATGGTCAACCAGTTCACCGGCTCCAAGGATGTCGCGCCGCAATTCACCCGCGGCTATGGCCTGGCCTTCGGCCATGCCGAGCGCAAGGCGATGTCGATGTCGCTGGTCGACCGGGCGCTGAAATGCCGCGAGTTCGGCGAGGCCGCGACCTACCCGGCCCAGCAGGACGAGTTCGTGATGTACCACTCCGACAATGTCGAGGTGGCCGGCTTCGTCGAGCATCTCAAGCTGCCGCACTACGTAGACTTTCAAGCTGAGCTTGCTCTCGTCCGAAAGATGCGCACCGACATCGAGGCCACGCAGAACATCAATACTGGCTCACTCCGCGACGCTGCGG
>JBKBRD010000363.1:0-3597 GCA_046292405.1 Allobosea sp.
GAGGAGCTGCGAAGCAGCGTCTCGAAGGATGCTCCAGCGCGCGCAGGAGCCTTCTGTAGCATCCTTCGAGACGGCCCTTTCGGGCCTTCTCAGGATGAGGGCTGTGGGTAGGATTTGGCTATCCGAGGCGAAGCACAGGAGAGCTGGCGCGGACCGCTCAAGGCATCGACCGGGCCGGAAGGCTGAACGGCGCATGACGAGGCCAGCCGGGGATCATCGGCGCGCCGACCGCCTGGTCTAGCTGATGAGAGAAGACGCGACGGCCGCGCCGCCCAGCAGCACCGACATGACGACCATCAGACCATAGGCAACGGATACGCGACGTCCATGATGGAAACGAGAAGCCATCGTCCATCCTTCCCGGAGAGAATCGACCGTACTCTGTTGCCCTTAGGTCGCCCCGGAGCAGGGCCGCCGCGAGGCAGGAAGATGGCGGAAACATGTCAGCCCGCTTCCTGCGGTCTTTCTTCATTGCACTGCGAAGCCATTCGCGCCTAAACGCCTGCATGCTCACGATCAGCGACATCACCTACCGGCTCGGCGAACGCCTCCTTCTGGACCATGCCAGCGCTTCCCTGCCCGACGGATCGCGGGTCGGGCTCGTCGGCCGCAACGGCACCGGCAAGACGACGCTGTTCAAGATCATCACCGGCGAGATCTCGCCGGAAGGCGGCCTTGTCAGCCTGCCCAAGGGGCGTCGCATCGGCGGCGTCGCCCAGGAAGCGCCGGGCGGCCCGGAAACGCTGATCGAGGTGGTGCTGGCCGCCGATACCGAACGCGCCGCGCTGATCGCCGAATCGGAGACGGCGACCGATCCGCACCGCATCGCCGAGATCGAAACGCGGCTCGCCGACATCAACGCCCATTCCGCGCCGGCGCGGGCGGCGACGGTGCTGCACGGGCTCGGCTTCGACGAAGCGGCGCAGCAGCGGCCCTGTTCGGATTTCTCCGGCGGCTGGCGCATGCGCGTGGCGCTGGCGGCCGTGCTGTTTTCCGAGCCCGACCTGCTGCTGCTCGACGAGCCGACCAACTATCTCGACCTCGAAGGCACGCTCTGGCTCTATGACTATCTCGAGCGCTATCCGCACACCGTGCTCGTGGTCAGCCATGATCGCGAGTTGCTCGACACCTGCGTCGACCACATCCTGCATCTCGACCAGGGCAAGCTGACGATCTATCGCGGCGGCTACACCTCCTTCGCCAAGCAGCGCGCCGAAAAGCAGATGCAGCTCGCCAAGGCGCGCGAGAAGCAGGATGCCGAGCGCAAGCATCTCCAGGCCTTCGTCGATCGCTTCAAGGCCAAGGCCTCGAAGGCGCGGCAGGCGCAATCGCGCGTCAAGCGGCTCGAGAAGATGGAGTCGATCGCCACCATCGTCGATCGCGACGTGCAACCCTTCAGCCTGCCCGGCCCCGAACGCCCGCTCTCGCCGCCGATGATCGTGCTGGACGATGTCGCCGCCGGCTATGGCGACCGCAAGGTGCTGTCGCGGCTCAACCTGACCCTGCTGCCGGATGACCGCATCGCGCTGCTGGGCTCGAACGGCAACGGCAAATCGACCTTCTGCAAGCTGATCGGAGGGCGGCTGCCGCCGCTCTCGGGCGAGATGCGGCGCTCGTCGAAGCTCGAGACCGCCTATTTTGCCCAGCACCAGCTCGACGAACTCAGGCTCGAGGATACGCCCGTCGCGCATCTGCGCGACCTGATGCCGGATGCGCCGGAAGCAAAGGTGCGCGCCAAGGCCGCCCAGATCGGCTTTCCCGCCAGCAAGGCCGAGACTCCGGTGAAAAACCTCTCCGGCGGCGAGAAGGCGCGGCTGATGCTCGGCCTCGCCGCTTTCGGCGGGCCGCATCTGCTGATCCTGGACGAGCCGACGAACCATCTCGACATCGACAGCCGCACCGCGCTGGTCAACGCCATCAACGATTACCCCGGCGCGGTCATCCTGGTTAGCCATGACCGCTTCCTGATCGAATCCTGCGCCGACCGGCTCTGGCTCGTCGGCGACGGCACGGTGAAGAATTTTGACGGGGACATGGAGGATTATCGCAGCCTGGTGCTCGGGGCCGGAAAGGCGGCGCGGCGCGACAAGCCTGCGGCTGACATGGCGGCTGCCACGCCCAAGGCCGAGGAGCGCAAGGGCGCGGCGGTGAAGCGCGCGGCGCAAGGGCCGCTGCGCCAGAAGCTCAACCTCGCCGAGGCCAAGATCGCCAAGCTGACCGGGTTGATCGAGAAGGTCGACGGGGTGCTGGGCAACGGCTCGGCCTTCGCCCGCGACCCGGACAAGGCGCGCGAACTCTCCAAGCAGCGGGCGGTCCTGGCCAAGACGCTGGAAGCGGCGGAGGAAGAATGGCTGGAGTTGAGCGCGGAGCTGGAGAGCGCTTGAGGGCCGTGGCGGACTGTCTCAGGGCCAGGGTGACAGGTGCGCGCCCAACTCCTCGGCCTCCGCGGGAGAGAGCCGTTTGAGGATGACCCGCGTCGTATAATTGCCGAATTGCATGCCGCCTTTCCAATAGCTCCAATCGCTGATGCGACTGAGCGGGGCGGAAAAGGCAGAGCCGAACCGTAGCCCGGGGAGGTTTTCAGGATCGTTGGTGAGGCGCCCGCGCACCATCTTGCCGTCCTCGATCGTCGCGATCCTCATCCAGATATGCTCGTAGTCCGGCGTGCCTTTGATGGGCACGGCGAGCTTGACGCTGAACCGCTCCCCCTCGCCCGCATGAAAGCGCTGAAAGAAGCCCGGAAGGCCCGCACGCGCCGTCGCGATGGCGGCGCTCATTTCCGGATCGTCAGGCGCGAAATTTTCAATCCTTGCTTGCGAGGCCGCATCACCGGTCGCGACAGCGATTCCGGGCAGCAACAGCAGAATACGCTTCAACAGAAATTTGAGCATGGCCACGCACCTTCCGGAAACTAAGCCCAGTTAATCCAAAGGACTCGGTCGTTTCAACAGAAATTACGCTAGGTAAGAATAGACTATATAAAGTATCGGCGTATTTTATGCTGGAGCACTCATCCTCAGGCGCGTCCGAACGCCGCGCCTCGAAAGATGGCCGAGGTCGCACGTCCCAATGGACCATCCTTCCAGACGCGCTTCCTGGAAGCGCTTCTCAGGACGAGGGCTGGGATTGCTGACTGGGGGGCGGCTCACCCCTGACCTGGCTTGACGATCCGGGTCAGGCGGTTGTCGGTAAACATGTAGATTTCGCGGCCGCCGGGCTCGGAATACAAGACCTGCGTCTCGCGCTGGCCCTTGCCGCTCTCGCCGACCAGCACATCGGTCGGCTTGGCGCCCTTGAGTTTGACCAGCTCGCATTCGGTGATGCCCTCGGCGATGGCTGGCGGCATGGCGCCGGTCGCCACATCCGCGTCGCATTCTCCGTCGGACGTCAGCCTCGCTTCCTGGGTCGAGGCCTTGGCCGCGGCGCTGCGCGGCGGCGGCGCGCCGACAGTGTCGGAAGCGGTCGAAAATCCGCCGATGTCGACGGAGCATCCACCCAGCAGCAGCGCGCCGGTCATCAAGACGATCGCAGACGGAACGGCCAGTTTCACGCTTTCTTCTCCCATCGCCCGGCTTCGTCGAGCTGCCAGTAGCTGGC
>JBKBRD010000364.1:0-3583 GCA_046292405.1 Allobosea sp.
GTCGACCATCGTCTCCGCCCAGCGCGAGCCGAGCAGATAGGCCTGCTTCATGAAGTCGAAAACCGGGTGGGCGGACCAGTCGGGATCCTTGAAGCGCCCGTCGCGATGGTCCGGCGCCGCCACTGGAGGAGCATCCTCGCCACCGGCGCGCTTCAGGGTGGCGCTCCACAGGTTGAGGAAATCGCTGGTGAGGGAACTCTGCGCCTCGATGATCTTGCGGGGGTCGTTGACCCATTTCTCGGCGACGCGCCCCAGCGTCTTCACCATCTCGCTGGCTTCGTCGGCCTTGCCGGCATGGGCCTCGCCGCGTTCGATCGGCTTGAGATAGGCTGCGGTGACCTTGCCGTATTCTTCGACGAGCCGTCCCATATTCTGCGCGAACTGGTCGAAATCAGGGGTGGCGACGCTCTCGGCCTGGTCCCGCGCGCCTGAGCGATGCTTCGGCGTGTCTTCGGAGGGCCGGCTCATGTAGTCTCTCCCCTGATGATTCCGTGGGGCTTATGCCGCACCCCATTTTTGTCCCATTAAGGACGTACCGGATGTGGGTTACAATGGAAATTCCGCAAGGCGCCAAACCCTCCATGCCACGTCCTGCCACGGCCCGGTTCACCGGGAAGACGCTTCTCGTTGCCCTGGCGTGCGCGCCGCTGCTGGCGGGCTGCGCCTCGGACGGTCCGCTCAAGGGCGTCGCCGAAGTCGCGGGCTTCGCTACCACCCCGCAGGATTCAAAGCCGTTCGTCCAGGCGACGCGTCCCGCCGATGCGGCCTATGTGCCGGTGCAGTCTTCGGTCAAGCGCGAAGCGGTGCGCATGACGCCGACCGATTTCAAGGCGATCGAGGCCGAACTCGAAGCCAAGCGTCTCTCCAACGAGGCGGCCGGCGTGCAGGCGAAGCAGCTCGGGACACAATTGCCGCCGCCCGCCCCGGCGATCGCGCCGACGAACTAGGCGCGCTTCAGCGATACGCCAGCTCGAAATCATGGGCTCGCGCGATTCTTGCGTTTTTGTGGCTGACGTGACCGAAGATGCGGTGCTAAGGACCGGTAACGCAAAATTCTGAACGTCGAGTCCAAGAGGGCAGGCGGGAGACACCGGACATGGACTTTCATCGCATCAAGCGGCTGCCGCCTTACGTCTTCGAGCAGGTCAACAAGATCAAGGCCGCCGAACGCGCCAAGGGCGTCGACATCGTCGATCTCGGCATGGGCAATCCCGATCTGCCGGCTCCGCGGCATGTCATCGAGAAGCTGGTCGAGACCGCCGGCAAGCCGCGGACCGACCGCTACTCCGCTTCCAAGGGCATTGGCGGCCTGCGCCGCGCCCAGGCGCATTACTATGAGCGCCGTTTCGGCGTGAAGCTGAACCCCGATACGCAGGTCGTGGCGACGCTCGGCTCGAAGGAGGGCTTCGCCAATATGGCCCAGGCCATCACCGGCCCGGGCGATGTCGTGCTGGTGCCCAATCCCAGCTACCCGATCCATGCCTTCGGCTTCCTGATGGCCGGCGGCGTCATCCGTTCCGTCCCGGCCGAGCCGACTCCCGCTTTTTTCCCGGCGCTGGAGCGGGCGATGATGCACTCGGTGCCCAAGCCGATCGCGCTCGTCACCTGCTACCCCGCCAACCCGACCGCCTTCACCGCCTCCCTCGACTTTTATCGCGACCTCGTCGCCTTCGCGAAGAAGCACGAGATCATCCTGCTTTCGGACCTCGCCTATGCCGAGGTCTATTTCGACGAGAACGACCCGCCGCCCTCGATGCTGCAGGTTCCGGGCGCGATCGACGTCACCGTCGAGTTCACCTCGATGTCGAAGACCTTCTCGATGGCCGGCTGGCGCATGGGTTTCGCCGTCGGCAACGAGCGATTGCTGGCGGCGCTGGCGCGGGTGAAATCCTATCTCGACTACGGCGCCTACACCCCGATCCAGGTCGCGGCCGCGGCGGCGCTGAACGGCCCGGACGACTGCATCCGCGAAATGCGCGACATCTATCGCAAGCGCCGCGACGCGCTGGTCGAGAGCTTCGGCAAGGCCGGCTGGGATTTCCCGGCCCCGAACGCCTCGATGTTCGCCTGGGTGCCGATTCCCGAAAAATTCCGCCATCTCGGCTCGCTGGAATTCTCGAAACTGCTGATCGAGAAGGCCGAGGTCGCAGTGGCGCCCGGCATCGGCTTTGGCGAACACGGCGACGACTATGTCCGCATCGCCATCGTCGAGAATGAGCAGCGCATTCGCCAGGCCGCGCGCAATGTCGGCCGCTTCCTCAAGACGGCCGATCAGACGCTGCACAACGTCATCCAGATGCCGAAGGCGGGGTAGGGGCTCCAGCCCGCGTCCAGCGCGACGCCGCCGCGGTGGACGGCGCTGGACGACAGCGCCAAAACATGGGATTTGCACGGCGAACCATTCGGTTCGTGACGAGGCACGCGGCGCACCATGTTCAGCAAAGGCCGTCTGATCGGCGTCGGTTTCGGCCTCTTCGCGCTGGTCTGCCTCCTCTTCACCTGGGACTACTCGCGCGGGCGCACCACGCAGACCGAGTCGCCGCTCGTCCTCGAAGTCCTCGCCGCGACCAAGGCGCGCGAATGCGGGCGGGACGCCACCGATATCGTGGCGCGTTATCTGCCCGAGGGCATGGCGCAGGCCGAGGCGGAGCGCATTCTCGCGACCATCGCCATCACCCCGGCCAAACCCTGGTTCTGGTCGCCGCAGGTGGAGACCGCCACGACCTGGACCGGCGACACGCTCGAGGCGCTGCGCACGATCAAGACAACGGCCTTCGGCAACAACCTGCTGCGCATGCACCTGACCTTCGGCGACGGCAAGCTGCGCAAGCTCGCGGCCGAGGTGGTTTGCCGCTTCGAGTGAGCGAAGAGTTCGGCGCTTTCCCAGCCTCGGGAAGCACGACGGAATTGTGCGACAGGAACCGCGCATAGCGAGCGTCTCGCCGTTGACTCGCGCACGCCCGCATGCGACCCCGCGACCATGACTCCAGCGTCCGCCGCCGCCCAGACACCCCTCCGCATCGGCATTGCCGGCCTCGGCACCGTCGGCGCCGCCGTGCTGCGCATCCTGCGCCGGCAGGAGAATGCGCTGGCCGCGCGCTGCGGCCGCGCCATTCGCGTCACCGCCGTCTCGGCGCGTGACCGCAGCCGTGACCGCGGCATCGATCTGGCCGGGCTGAGCTGGTTCGACGATCCCGCCGCGCTGGCCGGCTCGCCGGAGGTGGACTGCTTCGTCGAACTGATCGGCGGCGCGGACGGCCCGGCGAAACAGGCGGTCGAAGCCGCGCTCGCGGCGGGCAAATCGGTCGTCACCGCCAACAAGGCGCTGCTGGCCAAGCATGGCGTGGCGCTGGCGGAGCTGGCCGAAGCCAATGGCGCCGCGCTCGCCTTCGAGGCCTCGGCCGCCGGCGGCATCCCGATCGTCAAGACGTTGCGGGAGGCCTTGTCGGGCAATACAGTCACGCGCGTCCACGGCATCCTCAACGGCACCTGCAACTACATTCTGTCGCGCATGGAACTGGAAGGCCTGACTTTCGAGGCCTGCCTGAAGGACGCCCAGCGCCTCGGCTATGCCGAGGCCGAC
>JBKBRD010000365.1:0-3580 GCA_046292405.1 Allobosea sp.
GCTTTCGCGGCCGAGCGCTTCGCCGCATTTCTCGCTGCTGAACGCCGCGCTGACGCATTACCACGATCTCGGCCACAACTGGTCGGTCAAGCTCGCGGCGGCTGGGCAATTCGCCTCCGGCCCGCTGCTGACCTCGCAGCAATTCTATCTCGGCGGCCTGTCCTTCGGGCGGGGCTTCCAGGGCGGCTGGATCGCCGGCGACGATGGGCTCGCCGGCTCGGCCGAGCTGCGCTACGACTACAACGCCGGGTCCGCCTTCATGAAAGGCATCCAGCTCTACGGCTTCATGGAAGGCGGCGTCGCGCGCACCCGGCTCCAGCCCGGCCATTTCGACCAGACCCTGGTCTCGGTCGGAGCGGGCTTCCGGATCTCGGTCACCGACGATCTCCAGCTCGGCCTGGCCATCGCCAAGCCCATCGCCGAGAATGGCCTGCTGCGCGCCGACCGCGGCGTCTCCGTGCTGTTCTCGCTGTCGAACATCCTGCGTCTCTGCCCGGACAGGCAGGACAAATTCTGCCGCAGCTGAAGGCAGTTCAGCCCCGGCTTCAGATCGAAAACCGCACGCCCTTGCGCGCCAGCCCGCCGGAGACGGCGACTGGCGTGCCGTCGGCGCGCCAGCAGGCGGCCCCGGTCATAGTCCCGTCGGGAGAGAAGCCGATGGCGCTCATCCCTCCGGCGATGCGGCCGACGCGGGCGATGGCGTGGCCGCGCCCGGCCAGCGCGGTGGCGAGCGCGTCCGAAAAAGCCGGTTCGAGCTCGAGCACGCCGCCCTCGGTCCAGATCCGCGGCGCTTCCACCGCCTCCTGCACGCTCATGCCATGGTCGATCAGGTTGACGATGGCCTGCATGGCTGAGGGGAAGATGCGCAGGCCGCCGGGCAGCCCCAGCGCGAAAGCGAGCCTGCCCTCGCGCAGCGCCATCATCGGCGCCATCGAGGTGAAGACGCGTTTGCCCGGCGCGATCGACAGGGCGCGGCCGGGATGCGGGTCGAAATTGAACATGTAGTTGTTGGCCAGCATCCCCGTTCCCGGGATCAGCGTGCAGGCGCCGAACAGCCCGTTGATGGTCTGCGTGGTCGAGACGACGTTGCCGGCGGCGTCGGCCACGGTGACATGGGTCGTATTGGCCGATTCCCCGGCTGCGAGGCCCGGCCCCCAGGCCTTCGTGCGGGTCATGTCGATGCCGTCGCGGCGCTCGCGCGCATAGGCCTTGTCGGTCAGCCGCGCGACCGGGACCGTGACGAAGGCCGGATCGGCCGTCGCGACCGCGCGGTCGGCGAAGGCGATCTTCAGCGCCTCAGCCAGCAGATGCACCCCGTCGGGCGTGCCGAAGCCAAGCGCGCCGATGTCGTAGCCCTCGAGGATGTTCAGCATCTGCACGATGTGCACGCCGGAGGAGGAGGGCGGCGGCGGGCCGAGGATCTCGTAGCCGCGATACGTCCCGCGCACCGCCTCGCGCTGGATCGGCGCATAGGCCGAGAGATCGGCCTGGTCGATCAGCCCGCCCTGCGCCGCCATGTGGCGCGTCAGCGCCGCGCCGAGCGGCCCGTCATAAAGCGCCCGCGGCCCGCTGGCCGCGATCAGCCGCAGGCTCTGCGCATAATCCGGCTGGGTCAGCCGCGCGCCGGCCGCAAGCGGCTGGCCGCCCGGCAGGAACAGCCGCGACAGGCCGGCGTCGCGGGCGATGTCGGCGGCGCAGTCGGCGCTGCAATCGCTGAGATACGGGCTGGCGATAAAGCCGCGCTCCGCCAGCGCGATCGCGGGCGCCAGCACATCGGCGAGCGGCATCGTGCCGAAGCGCGCCAGCGCCTCGCACCAGCCGGCGAGCGCGCCGGGCACGGCCACGGCCTTGGGCCCGACGACGTTCTCGCGGTCGCGCGTGTCGCGCGCCTTGCCGATCTCATGCGACAGCGCCTCATACATGTCGGGCGCGGCCTTGCCCGGCGCCGTCGACAGCCCGTCCAGCACGATATGGCGGCCATCGGCGAGCCGGATATGGGCAAGGCCGCCGCCGAGCACGCCGACCATCATCGGCTCGACTACGCTCAGCGCAAACAGCGAAGCGATGGCCGCGTCGATGGCGTTGCCGCCGGCCAGCAGCATCTGCGAACCTGCCGCCGAGGCCAGCGGATGGTTGGTCACCACCATGCCGCGAGATCCCGTCGCGGGCTGCTTCTCACAGGCGAAGGGCGTGGGGCGGTCCGTGGAGAGGATGTGGCTCATGGGATCCTGCGCGGCGTGTGGCGACGGCGATTCATAGCAGCAAGCCGCGGGCGTTGAGCCCTCTGCCCGCGCGCGCCGCGATACCGTCATCGCATGGCGCCGGCCGTGAGTGGGCCATTGCTCGGTCGCGCCGGAATCTCGCAGCGGCGCGCCGCAAACGATGGGCTATCGCCCGCTCTCGCCATGCGCGCTCGGACGCTCCCGCTGCGAAGACGCGACGCGAAGATACTCCGTCAGGCTCAAGACGAGATGGTAGAGCAGCCGCGTCGGCACGATCTCGGTCAGCGGCGCGCCCTGCGCGGTCAGCCGGTTGATCCAGAGCGGTCCGCGATCCTGCAGATGCACCCGGCGCAAGCTCTGCAGAAAGGCCTCGGCTTCGCCCAGCGGCGTCCCGGCGAATTCATGCATGGCGAGCGCCGCCTTCACCGCCTCGGTCTGGGGCCAGAGCAGATGCGAGCCGTCCAGCACGCGGCCCTCGGCGCTCGTGACCTCGACGAGATGGCCCGACGCGTCGCAGCCGTCGCGCCGGGCGTTGCGGTAAAGCTCATGCGCCGGGCCGAGCACGCTGCGATTCCCGGTCAGCCGGTTGTGCTGCAACAGCAGCCACACCCATTCCATCGCATGGCCGGGCTCGCGCAGCCGCCCGGCCTCGCCCGCGGCGGGGTCGAGCTCGGCCGTCAGAAATTCCCTGACCGTGGCGGTCTCCGCATCGAAGAAGCGCGACAGAAACAAGGTCACGATCGTCTCGGCCCGCGCCAGCCAGACGGGCTCGCCGCTGGCCTCGTGCAACGCATGCATCGCTTCCAGCAGGTGCATATGGGGGTTTTGGCGGCGGGGCAGCCTGGCTGCATCGTCTTCCCGCCAGCCGCCGGCCTCACGGTCGCCGAGTTCCTGCTCGAGCGCGGCGAAGGTCTCTTCCGCCAATGTGAGCGCGGCATTGCGGTCGCCGATGCGCGCCCACCAGCCGAGTGAGAAGAGCATGAAGGCCTGGTCGTAGAAATCGAGCCGTTCGTCGCGCCGGCCGCCTTCTCGTGGCGTGGCCGCCGTCACCCACAGACCGGAGCGGTGCCGGAAGCGCGAGACGAGGCACAGATAGGCGCGTTCGGCCGCCTCGATCGCCCAGCCTTCCCCGGTCATAACCGCGGCATGGCTGAAACTGTAGAGGCAGCGGCTTTGCACCAGGCAGGCCCGCATTTCCTCGGGAAGCCGCTCGCCCGTCTGCGACAGAGCGCTGACGAAGCCGCCGGCGTCCGGATCGAAGGCGCGGCGGGCCCAGAACGGCAGCATGGTCTCGAACAGATGCGCGCGGACCCAGTCGGTCATGCGCGGCTCGAAACCGTCGCGGGTAAAAGACGGGA
>JBKBRD010000366.1:0-2500 GCA_046292405.1 Allobosea sp.
AGCGTCGTTTCCCATGCGGGCAGCGGATCGAGCCATTGCGCCAGTTTGACGCCGAAGCTGATGGGCACCGCATGCTGGAGAAAGGTGCGGCCGATCATCGGCGTGCGGCGATGGGTTGCGATCAGCGCCGCCAGGGCCGCGCCGAGCCGGCCGACGCGCGCCGCCAGCAGATCCTGGGCGGCGCGGTACTGCCATGCGGCGGCGGAATCGACGATGTCCTGGCTCGTGGCGCCGTGATGCACCCATTTGGCCGCCTCGGCGTCGGCGGCGGCGACGCGGGCGGTCAACGCCTTGACCAATGGGATGGCGGGATTGCCGGCCAGAGTCGCCGCGCGCCCGATCGCGCCGAGGTCATAGAGGGACGCGTCGCATTCGGCCGCTATCGGGGCCGCGGCCGTGTCCGGGATGACGCCGATCTGCGCCTGCGCGCGGGCGAGGGCGGCCTCGACGTCCAGCATGGCCTGCAGCGTGGCGGCGTCGTCGAACAGGGCGCCGATCGCATCGTCGACGAATAATTCGCCATAGAGCCCCGGCGACGCTCCGGTCATCGGGCGTGGCGCGATGGAGAGAGGAGCGTCAGGGGGCGGCTCCGATGCATCTTGGCGTTTCGTCCTCTTGTGCCGCCCGGCGCTTTCCGCTCATGGATAGGCGCGACAGCCTTGGATAGACCCGAGGCGGGCCCGGCTGCAACAGGCGCCGGAGGTTGCGGCAGGGAATGGAGGAGTAGCCCATGGCGATGACGATGAACGGCGAGGTGACCTTGCCGGCCGCGAAGGATGTGGTCTGGGCCAAGCTCAACGACCCCGAGGTGCTGAAAGCCTGCATTCCGGGCTGCGACCAGCTCAACAAGGATGACGACACGCATTTCTCCGCCGTGGTGAAGGTGAAGCTCGGGCCGGTGAAGGCGACCTTCCGCGGCAAGGTCGAGCTCGTCGATCTCGACCCGCCCAACGGCTATCGCATCCAGGGCGAAGGCGAAGGCGGGATCGCCGGCTTCGCCAAGGGCGGCGCAAAGGTCGCGCTCAGCGACGCCGCCGACGGCCAGACGGTGCTGCGCTACGATGTCGAGGCGCAGGTCGGCGGCAAGCTGATGCAGCTCGGCTCCCGTCTGATCGATTCGGTGTCGAAGAAGCTGGCGGACGAATTCTTCGCGAATTTCGCCAAGGCCGTCAGCGCCGGCTGAGGCGGTTCAGGAGGCGTTGCGCAAGGCGGCCAGCGTCGAGCTGACCGTCGCTTCGGCCTCTCCGACCTTGAGCGCCATTTTCGAGGCGACCATGTTGGCGTGGTTGAGGGCCTTCGCCGTCCGCTCCAGGCTCTGATCGACCGAGCGGGCGCTGACCAGGGCCTGCTCGGCGAAATCGGCGACGTCGGCCGCATCGCGGGCGATCGTCGTCGTGACCTGGCTCTGCTGGGCGACGGCCGCCGAGATCGCCTCCGAATCGAGCTGGATCTCGCTGACGGTCTTGGCGATCGAGGCGGCGTGCTTGCTGCAGGCCTCGGCGCTGGCGGCGAATTCCGCCATCTGGCTGGAAATATCATGGGTGGCGTGCGCGGTCTGCGTCGCCAGGCTCTTCACCTCGGAGGCGACGACGGCAAAGCCGCGCCCGGCTTCTCCGGCGCGGGCCGCCTCGATCGTGGCGTTGAGCGCGAGCAGGTTGGTCTGCGCGGCGATGTCGGCGATCAGCCCGAGAACCGAGCCGATCTTGACCGTCGAATCCCGCAACTCCGTGATCGCCATGTTCATCGCTTCGGCGTCGCCGACGGCGCGGGTGGCGATGGCCAGGCTCTGGCGCGCGCGCTGCTCGATTTCGGAGATGTTGGCCGACATCTCCTCGGTCGCGGATGCGGTCTGCATGGCGCGCTCCTGCATCAGGCCGGAGACGCGGGTCATGCCGGCGATCTGCTCGCCGATGAAGTTGGTGGCGCTGGTGGTCTCGTCGGCGGTCGCGATGAACTGCTCGACCGCGCCGCTGATCGCCTGATCGAGCGAGCCGATGCGCCTTTTCAGCGTCGCGGCCGCATCGTCCACCGCCGCGGCGTGCTGGCTGCCATCCAGGGCGAGAGCGGCCTTCACATAGGTCAGAGCCAGGCCGGAATCGAGCGTCAGCACATGTTCGATCAGGTCGACATCGCGGCGAAAGCGACCCGGCCGCAAGAGACTGCCGAAGCGAAGCCGCGTCGCCAGCCTGCCGAGCAAGGCCATCGATGTGGCAAGGCGCGGACGCACGCCGATATCGAGCTGTTTTTCCAGGTCGTAGAGATCGCAGTGCGATTGGCGGTAGGTCGCGTCGAAATCGCCGCTGAAGAGCAGGAGGAAGTGGTCGGCCTCCCGTTCCATCAAGGTTTCCAACTGGTCGGGAGCGGCGCGGGTGCTGCGACCGTGGATGCGAAAGCTGCGTTCGAAATTGCGCTCCAGCAGCGCAGGCAGCAGCCGCTTCACAGCCGGCCTGAAATTGCGCAGCCGGTCGCGCTTGTGCGCGTCGAATTCAAGCACCCCCAG
>JBKBRD010000367.1:0-3518 GCA_046292405.1 Allobosea sp.
AGCCGATCTCGTCGACGAGCCGGATCGTCTCCGCGAATTCCGCATCGGTCTCGCCGGGAAAGCCGACGATGAAATCGGATGAGAGCGCGATGTCGGGTCGCGCCTGCCTGATCCTGTCGATCAGCCGGCGATACTCGTCGCCGGTGTGCTTGCGGTTCATCGCCGCCAGAATGCGGTCGGCCCCGGCCTGCACCGGCAGGTGCAGGAACGGCATCAGCTGCGGCAGGTCGCGATGCGCCGCGATCAGATCCTCGTCCATGTCGCGCGGATGGCTGGTGGTGTAGCGAATGCGGCAGATCCCCTCGACCTCGGCGACGCGATGCATCAACCGGGCCAGGCTCCAGACGGCGCCGTCGGGCCCTTCGCCATGATAGGCGTTGACGTTCTGGCCGATCAGCGTGACGTCCTGCACCCCCGAGGCCGCCAGCCGCTCGACCTCGGCCATGATCTGCGCCACCGGTCGCGAGAATTCCGCCCCGCGCGTATAGGGCACGACGCAGAAGGCGCAGAACTTGTCGCAGCCTTCCTGCACGGTGACGAAGGCCGAGATGCCGCGCGCCCGGATGCTCGCGGGCCGCGGCGCCGGCAGATGGCCGAATTTGTCGTCGATCGGCAGGTCGGTGTCGACCACGCGGCGGCCGCGCGCCTGCTCGAGCAGCTCGGGCAGGCGGTGATAGGCCTGCGGGCCGACGACGAGATCGACCGCAGGCTGGCGGCGCTGGATCTCGGCCCCTTCCGCCTGCGCGACGCAGCCGGCGACGACGATGCGCGTCTCCTGCCCGGCCGCCTTCTGCGCCGTCTTCAGGTCGCGCAGCTTGCCGAGCTCGGTATAGACCTTCTGCACCGCCCGGTCGCGGATATGGCAGGTGTTGAGCAGGATCAGGTCGGCGCCTTCCGGCGTCGCGATCTCCTCGAAACCCTGCTCGCCCAGAATGTCGGCCATGCGCTGCCCGTCATAGACGTTCATCTGGCAGCCGAAGGACTTGATGTGGACTTTCTTCATCATCTCGGGTCGCGGGCTTCAAAGCGCTTCCATACTCCGGATCGCGCCTGGAGGAAATGCGCTGGGTTAAGTCGGTTCGAAACCCGGCTCCCGTCCGGCGACGCTGCGCCGGCGCGCCTGCCTGATCATCGCTTCCGCCCGGCGCGTCGCCTCCTTGCGCGAGATGGCCGGTCCCATGCTGATCGGTTCGCCCCAGGCGAGCTCGACATCGATGGCGCCGGCGTTGAGCACGGCGCGCAGATGCGGCGCGAGCTCGGTGTCGCCATACCAGGCCAGCAGCGTCCGCTCGAAGCGCCCGCCCGCCAGCCCGTGGAAGCCGGTATAGGTGATGGCCAGCGGATACACCGCGATGGCGCCCTCCGGCCCGGCCGCGAGCGCCTCATGCGCCGCGCCCAGCAGCGAGGAGCGCATCGGCAGGATGCGCGTGCCGTCTCCGGTCGTCCCTTCGGCGAAGAGCACGACGGATTCGCCCGCCTGCAGGCGCGCGCCCATCTCGGCCGCGACATCGGCGGTGTGGGCGCGCCGGCCGCGGTCGATGAACACCGTGCGCTGCAGCTTCGCCAACTGCCCGATCACCGGCCAGCCCGCCACCTCGCTCTTGGCGACGAAGGAGAGCGGCCGCTCCGCCCCGATCACCGAGATATCGAGCCAGGAGACGTGGTTGGCGACGATCAGCCCGCCGGCGCCCGGCGGCGGCGGCGCGCCGGTCACGGTCCGGCGCACGCCCAGCAGCCGGCAGGTGGCCCTGTGGAACAGGCGCGGAATGGCGCTGCCGCGCCCGATCCGGCGCGCCAGCATCTGCGCCGGCAGCAGCGCCAGCGTCACGCCCGCAAGCAGGCTGAGCCGCAGAATTCCCGCCGGCTGCAGGCGCTTCATGCCAGATCGAGCCGCATCGTCACGGCGCTGGCGCGCGTCCCGTCGGGTTTTAGATAATAGCTCTGGCGCCGGCCGACCTCGCGAAAACCGAGCCCGCGATACAGCTGCTCGGCCGGGCGATTGCCGTCCTCGACCTCGAGATAGACATGGCGGATGCCGATCCGGGCGAGCTGGTTCAGATGCGCGCCGAGCAGAATGCGGCCGAGCCCTTCGCGGCGATGCCCGGGCTGGACGACGATGCTGAGGATCTCGGCCTCGTCGGCCGCCTTGCGCGACAGCACGAATCCGGCGGGGTTCGGGGCCGGCCCGGCGAAGACGCCATCGGTCACGACTGCGGGGTCGGCGATCAACGCCGCGCATTCGCCCGGCTCCCAGCCGCGGGCGAAGCCGCCCTGATGGTGCAGCGCCGCGACATGGCGCGCGAAGCGCACGTCCAGCATCCCCGTCCGCGCCGGGCTCGCGCCGGGTTTCAGCAATTTGCGCAGCCAGTCCATGGCGCTTGTTGCGGGCAGCGCGGGCGGCAGGCAAGCATAATCTTCACGAACGGCCAGCCGCACGCCACCTGAGCCCTCATCGGCGAGGAGCAACCGCCGGCTGCGTCTCGAAGGATGCTCCAGCGAACGCCGGAAACTCTTCCTTTAGCGCCGAGGCAGCCGCGCCTTGTCCTGCGGGGTCGTCTCCGGCGCCTTGAGATAAAGCGGGCGCGCCGGGGCGCTCAGCGGGTCGGCGATCAGGCCGAGCCGCGCCACCCAGACCACGTCGGGCGCCTTCGCCTCGTCCAGCACCAGCGCATCGAGCCCGATCGCCCAGGCCTCGTTGGCGATGGCCATGGCGGCGGAACCGACGATGCTGACCGGGCCGGCGCCGATGGCGCGGGCGGCGTCGCGATGATTGACCTGGCGCACCGAAACCAGCGGCCTGCCCTCCGAACTCAGCGCCTGGAACCAGACCTGGCCATGCTTGGCGTCGAGCGCGGCGGCTATGACGCGGCCGGGCTCGCGCCCGATCAGCGGCGCGGCCGTCGCCGCCAGCGTGCTGACGCCGATGGCCGGGATGCCCGCCGCCAGCGCGATGCCGCGCGCCGCGCTGACGCCGACGCGCAGCCCGGTATAGCTGCCGGGGCCGACCGTGACGGCGACGCGGTCGAGCGAGGCGAAGCCGCCGGCGACGCTCTTCATCAACCGCTCGATCAGCGGCATCAGCGCCTCGGCATGGCCGCGATCCATGGCGATCTGCTCGACGGCGAGCGGCGCGGCCTCTCCGGCATCGAGCACGCAGGCCGAACAGGCGCCGAGCGCGGTGTCGATGGCGAGGATACGCATGGGCGGCGGAAGATCCTGAACGCGGAAGGCGCCGTCACGGCCCGTGACGGCGGATCAGCGACAAGAAGGACAAAAACGCGCGGCAATCAAGCGCCAAGCGCTCTGTTTCTCGAGGCTTGGCGCCCCTCAGACCGCCTCGACCTCGCGGACATCGGGCAGGAAATGCTTCAGCAGGTTCTGGATCCCGTGCTTCAGCGTCGCGGTCGAGGAGGGGCAGCCGGCGCAGGAGCCCTTCATCGCGAGATAGACCGTGCCGTCCTTGAAGCCGCGGAAGGTGATGTCGCCGCCATCGCCGGCCACGGCAGGGCGAATGCGCG
>JBKBRD010000368.1:0-3511 GCA_046292405.1 Allobosea sp.
AAGCTCTGGCGCCAGGTGCATCTCGATCTTGTCCGCGACGGGCAGGCCGATCTTTCGGCCCGCCAGACGGCGATATTGCTGACGGTCTATCTGGAGCTGCCGCCGCATACGGTGAGGGGCCTCGCACAGCAGCTTGGCGTCACCAAGCCGGTCATCACCCGCGCGCTCGACACCATGGGCAAGCTTGGGCTGGTGACCCGCAAGCGCGACGAGTTCGACCGCCGCAACGTCGTGATCCAGCGCACGGTCGCAGGCGCGCTCGCGGTCGAGAAGCTGGCCGATCTGATCACCGATCACGCCCGCGACATCGGCGGGGCCTGAGGCGCCTGTCCCGCCGGTTGCGACCGCGCGCGGCTTGACGAGCCGGGGCTTGCCGGCGCATCTGCGCGCCATGACGGCCCGTTCGCCCCTGCTGGACACGCTGCGACGCTCGCTTCTCGGCGCGTGGATCGCCTGCGCCTATGCGCTGGCGGTGTTGGCCGGCGGGCTTGCGCAGGCGGCGACGCCGGTCGGACCCGCCGAGCTGGCGCAGGCACAGCTTTGTTCAGGGCAGGCCCTGCCCGGTTCGCATGCGCCCGATGAGCCCGATCACTGCAAGGGCTGCCTGGGCAAGGTTCCGGTCGCGCTGCCGCCGGTGGCTGTTCTGCTCGCGCCCGAGCGCCCGCCGATCGCGCGGACGCAGCCCGTCCTGCTGGCGCAGGCGCCCCGCTGCGCCGAGCCCTTCGGATTGCAGCCGTCGCGCGGCCCGCCCCGCGGCTGACCGGCCCGCCTGACAGCTTCACCCATGTCTTTGCGACGGAGTTTGCGCCCGCGCCCCTGGCGTCGGCCGTCCTCGCAGCTTCAATCTAGGATATTGCCATGACCATCCGTATCTCTCACATCGCCGCCCTGGCCCTGGCGCTGGGCGCCGGCGCCGCGAGCGCGCATGAATACAAGGCCGGCCCGCTGAAGATCGGCCATCCCTGGACCCGCGCCACGCCCCCCGGCGCCAAGGTCGGCGGCGGCTATCTCACCATCGAGAACACGGGCTCAACCGCGGACCGGCTGGTCTCGGTCAGCGCCAGCTTCGCCGGCCGCACCGAGATCCACGAAATGGCGGTGACCAATGGCGTCATGACCATGCGCCCGCTCGAGAAGGGCGTGGAGATCGCCCAGGGCGCGAAGCTCGAGTTCAAGCCGGGCGGCTATCATCTGATGTTCATGGAGCTGAAGCAGCCGCTCGAACAGGGCAAGCTGCAGAAGGCGGTCCTGACCTTCGAGAAGGCCGGCGCGGTCGAGGTCGAGCTCAAGGTCGAACCGGTCGGCGCGCGCAGCAGCGCCGAGACAAGCGAGCACAAGCACTGAGCGCTCCCGGCACGATCCCGCGCCGCCAGCGCGGGATCATTTCAGCGCGATCACGATCAGCAGGAAGACGAGCACCAGCGTCATCTGCCTGAGGCTCCAAATGAGACGTCCCAACGCCTCCGCCGTGGTTTCGGGCGGCTCCTCCTCCGCCTGGTCCGGTTCGGCCGGCGGCGGCTGGGCCGGGGTCGCGCGCCAGGACAGGGTCTCGACCAGACCGCGCGCCGCCATGACGGCGCCGCCGCCATCCAGCCCGAGATACCAGGTCACCGGCCGGTCGGGCGGGCTGTCCCGCTCGCCATCCTCGACCCAGAGATTGGTCGTCGCCGTCAGCGAAAGGGTCCCGGCCTGTCCCGCCTCGAGGTCGCGCCGCAAGGCGGCGAAGACGCCGGAAGGCAGCCAGAGCGTCGCCGAGAGCGCGTCGGCCTCGCCCTCGCCAGCGGCTCTGGCGTCGATGCCGAGCAGGATGCGGTCAGTTGCCTGATCGGGGCGGGTCCGGATCGACAGCCGCATCCGCTCCGCCGGGCGGGCGGCGCCGAGGCGCTGGATCCGGTCATCCTTAACCTGGGCCACGGCCTCGAGCCGGGTTTCGTCCTGCAGCATGCTGTCGCGCAGAGCGAAGCCGCCGACGGGAACGAGCGCTTCGGCCTGGAGCCGCAGCTTGCGGGGCGCGCCCTGCACGAAGCCGCCGGAAACGCCCGACACGGTCATGCGGCCCTCAGTCATGGTCACGCGCTGCGCCGCCATCCCGGTCATCGTTCTCATCCCCCTCGCCGGTCTTCCGATCGCGACGCTAGTGCATCGGACGGGAAAGTCGAATGTCGCCCGCCGGATTCCGCGAGCTCGCCCGCTCAGCGCATGGCGCCCGTCTCGATGCCAGAGTTGTCGTTGCTGCGGAATACGCCTACCTGCGATTGATGATGACGCGGGCCCACAAGCCGATGCCCGCTGGCAGGCAGACATGACAGATCCGACCGCTTCAACCCAGCCGCGCCACGGCATGGGTTTCAACGCCTTCGTCGCCCTGACCGCCGCGTTGATGGCGACCAATGCGCTCGCCATCGATTCGATGCTGCCGGCGCTCGCGGACATGGCGCAGACGCTGCGCATCGGCGAGCCGAACGACCGGCAATGGATCGTCACCGCCTATCTGCTCGGCTTCGGCGTGGCGCAGATCGTCTATGGCACCTTGTCGGACCGCTACGGCCGCAAGCCGGTGCTGATGTTCGGCCTCGGCCTCTACGTCGTCGCCAGCGTCGCCGCGGCCTTTGCCGGGAGCTTCGAGGTGATGATGCTGGCGCGGGTGGTGCAAGGCGTCGGCGCCGCCGCGACGCGCGTCCTCGCGGTCTCGATCGTGCGCGACTGCTATTCCGGCCGCGACATGGCGCGGGTGATGTCGCTGGCGCTGATCGTCTTTCTGGGCGTGCCGATCCTCGCCCCCTCGATCGGCCAGCTCATCCTGCTGGTCGCGCCCTGGCGCTGGATCTTCGGCGTGCTGACGATTTTCGGGGCCGTGGTGATGATCTGGTCGCTGCGCCTGCCGGAGACGCTGAGTCCAGAGGATCGCAAGCCGATCGCCGTGAAGAGCGTGCTCGAGGCCTTCCGCGTCACGCTGACCACGCGCATCGCCGTCGGCTACATGCTGGCCATGGCCTTCATCGTCGGCGGGCTGTTCGGCTTCATCAATTCGGCCCAGCAGGTCTTCGTCGACGTGTTCAGGGCGCCCGAATGGTTCACGGTCGTCTTTGCCCTGATCGCGGGCGGGATGGCGGTCGCGGCGCTACTGAACGCCCGCATCGTCGGCCGGCTCGGCATGCGGCGCGTCTCGCATGGCGCGCTGCTGGGCTTCATCGGCCTGACCTGCGCGCATGCGCTGGTGGCGCTGGCGGGGCAGGAATCGATCGTCAGCTTCACGCTGTTTCAGGGCGGCGCGATGTTCTGCTTCGGGCTGATTGCGCCGAATTTCGGAGCGATCGCCATGGATCCGCTCGGCCATGTCGCCGGCACGGCTTCGTCGGTGCAGGGTTTCGTGACGACGCTCGGCGGCGCGTTGATCGGCTTCGGCATCGGCCAGCAATTCGACGGCACGGTGGTGCCGCTGACGGCCGGCTATGCGGTGTGCGGGCTTGCGGGCGCTGGCGATCGTGCTCGTCGCGGAAAAGGGCCGGCT
>JBKBRD010000369.1:0-3505 GCA_046292405.1 Allobosea sp.
CTCCGAATAGAGCGGCTGGAAGCAGCCGCCGGCAAAGGAGGCCGCCAGCAGCGCAGTGGCGAGCGCGATCCGGCGCGACAGGGTCCGGGCGGACCGGATAGGCTTGGCGTAGTCAGGCGACGACATTCACGATTCTCCCCGGCACGACGATGATCTTCCGGATCACCCGGCCGTCAAGCGCCCTCATCACGGCCTCGTTGGCGCGAACCAGAGCCTCGACGGCCACCGTATCCGCATCCGACGGCGCCGTCACGTCGGCGCGCTTCTTTCCATTGATCTGCACCGGCAGGGTGATGCTGTCGTCCCTGAGCAAGGCGTCCTCGGCCACAGGCCAGCTCGCTTCGCTGACGAGACCCGGCTGGCGCAGCGCGGCCCAGCATGATTCCGCCAGATGCGGCATCATCGGCGCGATCAGCTGCGTCAGGATCACCGCCGATTCATGCAGGGCAAAGGCGCTGTCGCCGGGCAGTTCGGCCTGCTCGGCGGCGGCGTCGAGCGCTTTCCCGATCGCGTTGGTCAGGGTGTAGATATGCGCGACGCAGCGGTTGAACCCGAGCCGTTCGATATCGGCCCCAACCGCCTGCAAAGCCCTGTGAGCGGCCTTGCGCAGGGTCGTGGCGGCCTCGCCCAGGGAAGCCGGCGCAACCGGCTCCACCCCCGTGCGCTCGGCGATCTCGCCGACCAGCCGCCAGACGCGCTGGACGAAGCGGGCTGCGCCCTGGGCGCCTTCGTCGGTCCAGATCACGTCGCGCTCGGGCGGCGAATCGGAGAGCATGAACCAGCGCGCCGTATCCGCCCCGTAGGAGGCGATGATGTCGTCGGGATCGACGACATTCTTCTTCGACTTCGACATTTTTTCGATCGAACCGATCTCGATCGGGGCGCCGGTGTCGACGTGAAATCCAAGGCGCTCGGCGCCGTTCACCTCGATGCGCACGTCGCCCGGCTCGACCCAGGCGCCATCGGCGGCGCGGTAGGTCTCGTGGACCACCATGCCCTGGGTAAAAAGCCCGGCAAAAGGCTCGTCCAGCCCGGCATGGCCGGTCGCCTTCATGGCGCGGGTGAAGAAGCGCGAATAGAGCAGGTGCAGAATCGCGTGCTCGACGCCGCCGATATACTGGTCGACCGGGAGGAAACGATCGACCACCGGCCGGTTGGTCGGGCTCTCCACCCGCCACGGATCGGTGAAGCGGGCGAAATACCAGGAGGAATCGACGAAAGTATCCATGGTGTCGGTTTCGCGCCGCGCCGGCTTGCCGCATTGCGGGCAGGCGACATGCTTCCAGCTCGGATGGTGGTCGAGCGGGTTGCCGGGCTTGTCGAAGGACACGTCGTCGGGCAGCTGAACCGGCAGATCCGAATCCGGGACCGGCAGCGCGCCGCAAGCATCGCAATGGATGATCGGGATCGGGCAGCCCCAATAGCGCTGGCGCGAAATCCCCCAGTCGCGCAGGCGAAAATTGACTTTGCGCGCTGCGATCGGACGGTTGCCGCGCTGCTCGGTTTCGAGCCGGCTGGCCACGGCCTGCTTCGCCTCGGGAATGGTCATCCCGTCGAGGAAGCGGGAATTGATCATGCGGCCGTCATCGACATAGGCGGTGTCGGTGATGACGAAACGTGCCGGGTCCGTCCCTTCGGGGCAGACGACGGGCACATTGCCGAGCCCGTATTTGTTGACGAAATCCAGATCGCGCTGGTCATGCGCCGGGCAGCCGAAGATGGCGCCGGTGCCGTATTCCATCAGGATGAAGTTGGCGACATAGACCGGCAAGGTCCAGCTCGGGTCGAGCGGGTGCACGGCGCGCAGGCCAGTGTCGAAGCCCAGCTTCTCGGCCTTGTCGATATTCTCCTGCGCGGTCCCGGTGCGCTTGCAGTCCTCGATGAAGGCCTGCAGCGCCGGATTGCTCCGGGCTGCAGCCTTGGCGAGCGGGTGATCGGGCGCGATCGCCATGAATTTCGCGCCGAACAGCGTGTCCGGCCGGGTCGTGTAGATCTCCAGCTCGTCCTGGCCGAAAGGGTTCGATTCGAGGGCGAAACGAATCATCAGGCCTTCGGAACGGCCGATCCAGTTCCGTTGCATCAGCCTGACCTTGTCGGGCCAACGCTCCAGCCCGTCCAGCGCGTCATGCAGCTCCTGGCCGAACTGGGTGATCTTGAAGAACCACTGGGTCAATTCGCGGATCTCGACCGGCGCGCCGGAGCGCCAGCCCTTGCCGTCGATGACCTGCTCATTGGCCAGCACGGTCTCGTCGACCGGGTCCCAGTTCACCTTCGCCGTCTTGCGGTCGACCAGCCCCGCCTCGAGAAAGTCCAGGAACATCTTCTGCTGGTGGCGGTAATAGGATGGGTCGCAGGTCGCGAGTTCGCGGCTCCAGTCCAGCGACAGCCCCATGGACTGCAGCTGCGTGCGCATCGTCGCGATATTGGCGTAGGTCCATTCGCGCGGATGGATCCTGTTGGCCTTGGCGGCGTTCTCGGCCGGCAGGCCGAACGCGTCCCAACCCATCGGGTGCAGCACCGCAAAGCCTTTGGCGCGCTTGTAGCGCGCGACGACATCGCCCATCGCATAATTGCGGACATGGCCCATATGGATGCGGCCCGACGGGTACGGGAACATCTCCAGCACGTAATAGCTCGGGCGGGGATCGTCGTTGCGTGTCTCGAAGAGCTTGCGCTCATCCCAGACGCGCCGCCAATTCGGCTCGGATTCCTTGGGATTGTAGCGTTCTAAGGCCATGTCAGCATGCGATTGTTGCGTGAGCGAAGTGAGCCGGACTAGGACACGATTGCGCAGGCCGGGTCAACGCCGGGCAAGGGCGGCAGGCCATGCAAGAGAAGGATTCTGGAGCCATGAGCGAGATCGTGCAGCGATTGCAGGCGACGCAGGGCGCGGTCGCCCGCGCCGCCGAGGATATGGGGCGCGATCCGCGCGAGGTGACGCTGATCGCGGTCTCCAAGACCATGCCGGAGGAGGCGATCCTGCCTGCGCTCGAGGCCGGGCAGCGCGTCTTCGGCGAGAACTATGTGCAGGAGGCCAAGGCGAAATGGCCGCAGCTGCGCGAGCGCTTTCCGGAGGCGCAGGTCCATATGATCGGGCCGCTGCAATCCAACAAGGCGCGCGAGGCCGTGGCGCTGTTCGACGCCATCCATTCGCTCGACCGCGATAGCCTGGCCAAGGAGCTGGCGCGCGAGATCGCGCGGCAGGGCCGGGCGCCGCTGTTGTTCGTGCAGGTCAACACCGGCGAAGAGCCGCAGAAGGGCGGGGTGATGCCCGCCGAGATCGATGCGTTTCTCGAAACCTGCCGCGTGCATCACGGGCTGGCGATCGAGGGGCTGATGTGCATTCCGCCGGCCGACGAGCCGCCCTCGCCGCATTTCGCGCTGCTGGCCAAGATCGAGCACCCCAACGTGGCGCGCTTCTTCCGTCAGGGCTTCTCGGCCGGCAGCGCGTACATCGCGATGGAGTACTTCCCGCTGGGCGACCTGCGCAGCCGGCTGCGCAGGT
>JBKBRD010000370.1:0-3502 GCA_046292405.1 Allobosea sp.
CTTCAGAGTTTTTTGAGGTTAATCCTTAGGGTTAAGTCTCGTTTAAGATTTAGGAGGCATAGTCTTCGTGTCGGTAACTCGCGCGGGCTGCGTTTTTTGCGCCGTGCAAAACACGAAGGACTCTGCCAATGGGCAGCCTGAAAACTCTCGCGCTGGCAGGCGCCATGGCGCTCGGCGTGCCTGCACTCGCCACTGCCGCCGATTTCCCGCTGTCGGCCCCGCCGCCGCCCCCGCCGGAGACGCTGGGCCTGAAGGGCTCGATCTCGTCGGGCGTCTATCTGCGCGGCGATATCGGCGTCGGTCAGCTCAAGACCAGCAAATATTACCAGTCCGACGTCGCCAGCGTGAACGGCACCTTCTTCGGCGGCGCGGACAGCACGACGGTCTTCGCCGGCGCCGGTCTGGGCTACCGTTTCAACAACTGGTTCCGCGTCGACGGCACGCTCGAATATCGCGGCGGCGGCCAGTTCAGCGTCAATGACAAGCTGAGCTACAATAACGGCTTCGGCATCGTCCAGCAGACCAACAGCTACAAGGGCAACCTCAGCTCGATGGTCGCCCTGTTCAACGCCTATGTCGATCTCGGCACCTGGTACTGCCTGACGCCCTATATCGGAGCGGGCATCGGCTACGCCACCAACACGATCAGCGGCATGACCGATCAGGGCATCGTCTTTGCGGGCGGCCCGTCTTCCGCCACGCTCGGCACGGCCGGCAATGGCGACAAATCCGGCGTGGCCTGGGCGCTGATGGCCGGCGTCGGCTATGAGGTGAACAAGAACCTGACGCTGGAAGCCGGCTATCGCTACCTGAACCTCGGCGAAGCCCAGTCCGGCCGCATCCAGAACGCCTTCCTCAACCAGAGCTATGCGCCGCTCAAGGCGAAGGAGCTGGAAAGCCACGACTTCAAGATCGGCATGCGCTGGAACTTCGGTGAGCCCGATTGCTGCGGTCCGACCGAGCGGGTCGCGCCTTATTATCCGCCGACCGTGCGGAAGTTCTGATCGCCGCTTCACGGCGCTAAGCAGCGGCGCGGACCTCGGTCCGCGCCGTTTGTGTTCGCGCCGGCTGGTCTCAGCGCAGCAGCGAACGCCCGGTCATCAGCGCCGGCTGCGCCTGGCCGAGCAAGGCCAGCAGGGTCGGGGCGATGTCGGCGAGGCGGCCATCGGCGAGGGCGCCGCCGCCGCCGATCAGCATCATCGGCACGGGATTGGTGGTGTGGGCCGTGTGCGGCTTGCCGGTGACGAGATCGACCATCTGCTCGCAATTGCCGTGATCGGCGGTGACCAGCAGCGCGCCGCCCATCTCCTCGATCGCGGCGGCGATGCGGCCGAGCCCGGAGTCGACGGTCTCGACCGCCTTGATCGCGGCAGCCAACACGCCGGTATGGCCGACCATGTCGGGATTGGCGAAGTTCAGGACGATGAGATCATATTGGCCGGAGCGAATGGCCGCCACGGCCTTGTCGGTGAGCTCCGGAGCCGACATCTCCGGCTGGAGATCATAGGTCGCCACCTTGGGGGAGGGAACCATGATGCGCTCCTCGCCCGGATAGGGCGTCTCCTCGCCGCCATTGAAGAAATAGGTGACGTGCGGATATTTCTCGGTCTCGGCCATGCGCAGCTGGCGCAGGCCCGCCTTCGCCACCGTCTCACCCAGGCCTTCCGCCAGGGTCTGCGGCGCAAACAGCGCCGGCATCAGCGGGTCGAGCTCGGCGCTGTAGGAGGTCATGCTGACGGCCCTCGCGAGCCGCGGCTGGCGCGGCCGCGGGAAGCCGACGAAACCAGGCTGGAGCACGGCCTCCATGATCTCGCGGATGCGGTCGGAGCGGAAGTTGAAGCTGAGGACGCCATCCCCGTCCCGCATGCCGGCATAGGCGCCGATCACCGCCGGGATGATGAATTCGTCGGTGACGCCCTCGGCATAGGCGCTGGCGATGGCGGCCTGCGCATCGGCAAAATGCCGGCCCTGCCCGAGGACCATCGCCTCCCAGGCCTGGGAGACGCGCTCCCAGCGATGGTCGCGATCCATCGCAAAATAGCGGCCGCTGAGCGTCGCGATCTCGGCCTGCGGCGGCAGCGCCGCCGCGAACGCCCGAAGATACTGGGCGGCCGATTGCGGCGGCGTGTCGCGCCCGTCGGTGAAGACGTGCACGCGCACGGGAATGCCGGCATCGACCATGATGTGCGCGAGCGCGACCGCGTGGTCCTGATGCGCATGCACGCCGCCGGGCGAAACCAGGCCGAGCAGATGACAGGCGCCGCCGCTGGCCCTCAGCGCGTCGATCATCCCTGAGGCGGAAACGGTGGCGGCGAGCGTGCCGTCGACGATGGCCTGGTTGATGCGCGGCAAATCCTGCATCACCACCCGGCCGGCGCCGAGATTGAGATGGCCGACCTCGGAATTGCCCATCTGCCCGTCGGGAAGCCCGACATCGAGCCCGCTGGTCTTGAGATGGGCATGGGGAGAGGCGGCCCAGAGCCGGTCGAAATGCGGGGTGCGGGCGAGTTTCACGGCGTTGCTGGCCGCGTCGCCGCGACAACCCCAACCGTCCAGGATCATCAGCATGACAGGGCGGGGCGGCATGGCGCGATATCCTTCGACGGCTGCGAACTGGCGCTCTTCTACTCCCCGCGGATGCAAGGAGGGAAGGGCATGATGCGTGGTTGTGGCGGATGCTGCAGGCGGTGGGGACAATCTTGCCAGGGCCTGCGTCTCACAGGGACGTGATGGCGTTGCCGAAGGCGCGATTGGCCAGCGCCACCGCTTTGCGGCTAGGCAGGAGGGACCCAATCCGGAGTAAGCCCATGATCCGTTTCTACTACCATCCCTCGCCGAACCCGGCGAAGATCGCGCTGTTTCTCGAAGAGGCGGGGCTGACTTATGAGACCGTTGCCGTCGACACCCGCAAGGGCGACCAGTTCAAGCCGGACTTCCTGGCGATCAACCCCAACGCCAAGACGCCGGCGCTGACCGATGGCGAGGCCGCGATCTTCGACAGCAACGCCATCCTGCTCTACCTCGCCGAGAAGACCGGTCAGTTCCTGCCGCCGGACACGCCGGCCGGGCGCGGCGCGATGCTGTCCTGGCTGATGTTCGTCGCGACCGGGATCGGCCCCTATAGCGGCCAGTCCGTGCATTTCAGCCGCTTTGCCCCCGAGAAGATCCCCTATGCCATCAACCGCTATGCCCGCGAGGCGGAGCGCCATTGGGGCATTCTGGACGATCAGCTCGGCAAGCATCGCTACATGCTCGGCGACGACTACACCCTGGTCGACATGGCTGTCTGGGGCTGGTCGACACGGGCGCAGTTCGTGCTCGGCGACGAGGCGTTCGCGAAGCTGACGCATGTCCGGCGCCATCTCGATGAGATTTCGGCGAGGCCGGCGGCCCAGCGCGCCGTTGCGTTGAAGGACAAGTTCAGCTTCAAGACCGAGGTCGATGAGGAGGCCCGTCGCATCCTCTTCCCGCAGAACGCGCATCTGCAGGCCTGAATGGCGCA
>JBKBRD010000371.1:0-3482 GCA_046292405.1 Allobosea sp.
CGATGTCGTCCTCGACCTCGATGTCGTCCTCGCTGGTGACGACGACATCCTTCTCCGCCGCCTCGGCATCGGCCTCGTCGAGCGAGACGAGCTCGACGCCGCCATCGGCGACCTCGGCCTCTTCCTCGTCATCGGCGGGCTTGGCCGCGGCAGCCGCCTTGGCCTGCGGCTCGAACATCGAACGCGGGAACGACTGACCCGTATAGGGCGAGACGATCGGGTCCTTGTTGAGGTCGTAGAATTTGCGCCCTGTCGTGGGACAAACGCGCTTGGTGCCAAGTTCCGGTTTCGCCACTGCGTCGGACCTTCAATCATACAGGTTTTGAAAAGCAGGCGCGTCCGTTAGTCGTGGCAGCGCGCGCTGTCAAATCCTGATTTGCGCGCCGGCCGCGGGTGACGCAAGCCGCACCCGCGTGTTAGGCAGCGCCACGCCCTGTTTTTCCACCAGCCCGCAGAGACGCAAGTGGCCCACGACGCGCACCCGACCCCCGTCACATCCCGCCGCAGCGGCGCGCTCAAAGGGCGCGTGCGCGTGCCCGGCGACAAGTCGATCTCGCATCGGGCGATGATTTTCGGCCTGCTCGCCATCGGCGAGACCCGCGTCTCCGGCCTGCTCGAAGGCGAGGACGTGATGCGCACGGCCGATGCGGCGCGGGCGCTGGGCGCGATCGTGCATCATGACGGCCCCGGCGCCTGGCGCGTGATCGGCGTCGGCGTGGGCGGGCTCAGAGAGCCGGCGCAGACGCTGGATTTCGGCAATGCCGGCACCGGCTCGCGGCTGATGATGGGGGTCTGCGGCTCGCATCCGATCACCACGAGCTTCGACGGCGACGCCTCGCTGCGCAAGCGGCCGATGCGGCGCATCCTCGATCCGCTCGAGCAGATGGGCACGGTCATCGTCAGCCAGCAGGAGGGCGGGCGCGTGCCGCTGACCCTGCGCGGCCCGCAGGAGGCCGTGCCGATCGCCTACCGCACCCCGGTCGCCTCGGCGCAGATCAAATCGGCCGTGCTGCTGGCCGGGCTGGCGGCGCCGGGCGAGACCACGGTGATCGAGACCGAGGCGACGCGCGACCACACCGAGAAGATGCTGGCGCATTTCGGCGCCGAAGTGATGGTGACGCCCGAAGGCGCGCATGGCCGGCGCATCGCGCTCAAGGGCCAGCCGGAGCTGACGGCGGCGCCGATCGTGGTGCCGGCGGATCCGTCCTCGGCCGCCTTCCCGCTGGTGGCGGCGCTGATCGTCCCGGGCTCCGACGTGCTGATCGAGAGCGTGATGACCAATCCGCTGCGCAGCGGCCTCTTGACCACGCTGCGCGAGATGGGCGCCGACATCACCGTCGAGCGCGAAGCCAATGAGGGCGGCGAGGCGGTGGCCGATCTGCGCGTGCGCTTCACGGCGCTGAAGGGCGTCACCGTGCCGCCCGAGCGCGCGCCCGCGATGATCGACGAATATCCGGTGCTGGCGGTCGCCGCCTCCTTCGCGACCGGCACGACGCGGATGCGCGGCCTGCAGGAGCTGCGCGTCAAGGAATCCGACCGGCTGGCGGCGGTCGAGGCCGGTCTGAAGGCGGCCGGGGTGAGCTGCGCCATCGAAGGCGACGACCTCGTGGTCGAGGGCCGAGGCGGGGATGTCGCCGGCGGCGGCGTCGTCGCCACTCATCTCGACCACCGCATCGCCATGAGCTTCCTGGTCATGGGGCTCGCGACGCAGAAGCCGATGCAGGTCGATGACGGCGCGATGATCGCCACCAGCTTTCCGAGCTTCATCGGGCTGATGCGCCAACTCGGCGGCGAAATCGCATGAGCCGCCCCGACACGCGCTGGCGGCAGGTGATCGCGGTCGACGGGCCCGCCGCATCCGGAAAAGGCACGCTGGCGCGGCGGCTGGCCGGCCATTACGGCCTGCCCTGCCTCGACACCGGGCTGCTCTACCGCATGGTGGCGCGCGCCATGCTCGATGACGGGCGCGATCTGCGCGATCCCGACGAGGCCGCCGCCGCGGTGGCCGGTCTCGAGGGCCGCGCCTTCGACGAGGAGAGCCTGCGCGGTCGCGAGATCGGCGAGGCCGCCTCCGTCGTTGCGGCGATGCCGGTCGTGCGCGCCGGGCTGATCGAACGGCAGCGGCGCTTCGCGGCGCAGCCCGGCGGGGCGGTGCTGGATGGGCGCGACATCGGCACTGTGATCTGCCCGCAGGCGGGAGCGAAGCTTTTCGTCACGGCGACGCCGGAGGTGCGCGCGGCGCGCCGACACAAGGAGCTGACCGGGCGCGGCGAGCCGGCGACGCTCGAAGCGGTCCTGGCCGATATCCGCCGCCGCGACGCCCGCGATTCCGGACGCAGCGACGCCCCGCTGAAAGCTGCCGAGGATGCGGTGGTGCTCGACACCTCGGCCCTGACCATCGACGAGGTGCTGGCGGCCGCCATCGCCATCGTGGATGCGCGTCGCGCAGGCTGAATCCGCCACTTCTTTGTGATCGGCTGCTCACAGGAACAGCTTGGCTGATGTCCTGAGCCGGCGCACACTCGCCGTCGCGAATTGACGACGGAGGTGGCTATGCGGCGCTGGCTGTTGTGTCTCTTGGGTGTCATGGCGGCAGGCCTGCTGGGCAGCGCGGCGCCCCAGGCGCAGATTGCGGCCGAGCCGGCCGAGGAAGTCGATGTCGCGCTCGTCCTCGCGGTCGACGTGTCCTATTCGATGGACATTGACGAGCTGGCCCTGCAGCGCAACGGCTATATCGAGGCGTTTCGCTCGAAGGAGCTGCATGACGCCATCGCCAAGGGCGCGATCGGCAAGATCGCCGTGACTTATTTCGAATGGGCCGGCACGCAATTCCAGCACATGGTCAAGCCCTGGACGATCATCGACACGCCGCAATCGGCGATCGCCTTCGCCGAGGAACTGGGCGAGGCCCCGACGCGGCGCGGGCGGCGGACCTCGATCTCCGGCGCGATCGAACTCAGCATGACCCTGCTCGACCAGGCCAAGGTCGCGCCGATGCGCAAGGTCATCGACATCTCCGGCGACGGCGCCAACAATGACGGGCGGCCGGTCGACGTCGCCCGCGACGAGGCGCGCGACAAGGGCATCAGCATCAATGGCCTTCCGGTGATGCTGAAGCAGGCAGGCTATTTCGATACGGAAAACCTCGATATTTACTATGAGGACTGCGTCATCACCGGGGTCGGCGCCTTCGTCATTCCGATCCGCGAGCGCAGCCAGTTCGTCGACGCCACTCGCACCAAGCTGGTGCGCGAGATCGCGCAAGCGCCGGAAGGGCCCGACGCCCTGATTCAGAAAGCGCAGGCGAAGCAACCCCGCGTCTCCTGCCTGCAGGGCGAGCGCCAATGGCGCGACCGGATGGGGAATTGAGCGAGCGGCTCAGCTTGGCTTGTCTGGGACCGGCGGTGGGAACTCGGCCTCGACGTTGCGGCCCCTGTACAAAATGTGAAGAATAACCACGGCATCGTGGCCTTCACCGGTCC
>JBKBRD010000372.1:0-2060 GCA_046292405.1 Allobosea sp.
TCCATCCCAGCGCGGGCCGCCGCCTCGGCTTCCGCGCCGAACTCGTCGCGCTGGCGGATTGCGCGACCCCGGAGGAGGCGGTGGCGGCGCTGATGGCGAGCGCCGCCGTGCCGCCCTTCATGCCCGCCGGGCTGATCGGCCAGCGCGCCGCGCTCGATGGCGGCCTCTATGACAGCGCCCCCGCCTGGGCCCTCTCCGATCTCGAAGCAGCCGGCGCGCAGACCCTGGTGCTGCTGACGCGCCCGTTTGCCGTGGCGCCCACTGTCGCGAACCGCACCTATGCGCGGCCCTCGCAGACCATCCCTGTCAGCCAGTTCAGCATCCGGGACGGGGAGGGGATGCGTTTCGCCTATGAGCTGGGCGTCAGGGATGGCGAGGCGTTCCTGCGCGCCAGGGGCTGAAGCCGGCGACAGCGAAAAATGCCCCGCCGCGCCGGCCCTGCGCCAGAGTCTGCCGGGGCCTGCGCGAAAATCGCTAAGCGCTTGCGCCGGGACCGGTCTATGCTCGTCGGAATTGCCAATCAGAGCCCGGGAGCCGCACGATGCTGTCCAACCTCGCCGTCCGCGATATCGAGACCCTCGTCCATCCCTACACCAACCTCGCGACGCATCGCGAGCAGGGTCCGCTGATCCTCGAGCGTGGCCAGGGCGTGCATGTCTACGACGTCGCCGGCAAGGATTATATCGAGGGCATGGCGGGGCTCTGGTGCACGTCGCTCGGCTACTCCAACCAGGAACTCGCCGACACCGCCTATGAGCAGCTGAAGAAGCTGCCCTTCACCCATCTCTTCTCCGGCCGCAGCCATGATCCGGCGATCGAGCTGGCCGAGAAGCTGAAGGAGATCGCGCCCGTGCCGATCTCGAAGGTGTTCTACGGCGCCTCCGGCTCTGACGCCAACGACACCCAGGTCAAGCTGGTCTGGTACATGAACAATGCGCTCGGCCGGCCGCAGAAGAAGAAGATCATTTCGCGGCTCAAGGGCTATCACGGCGTCACCGTCGCCTCGGCCTCGCTGACCGGCCTGCCGTATAATCACATCGATTTCGATCTGCCGATCGCCGGCATCCTGCACACCTCCTGCCCGCATCATTATCGCTATGCCGAAGCCGGCGAGAGCGAGCTCGACTTCTCGGCGCGGCTCGCGGCCGAGCTGGAGGACATGATCCTGCGCGAGGGGCCCGACACGGTCGCGGCCTTCATTGCCGAGCCGATCCTGGGCGCGGGCGGCGCAGTGACCCCGCCCGAGGGCTATTTCGAGAAGATCAACGCCGTGCTGGCCAAGTACGACGTGCTCTTCATCGCCGACGAGGTCATTACCGGCTTCGGCCGCACCGGCAACATGTTCGGCACCACCACCTATGGGCTCGCCGCCGATTCGATCTCCTGCGCCAAGGCGATCACCTCCGCCTATTTCCCGCTCAGCGCCGTGATGATGAACGAGCGGATCTACGAGGTGCTGGTCGACCAGAGCCGCAAGATCGGCACTTTCGGGCATGGCAACACCTATGCCGGACACCCGGTCGGCTGCGCTGTCGCGGTCAAGACGCTGGAGATCTACCAGCGCGACAAGATCATTGAGCATGTCCGCGCGGTCGCGCCGACCTTCCTCAAGCGCCTCAATGCGCTGGCCGACCATCCGCTGGTTGGCGAAGCCCGCGGCGTCGGCCTGATCGGCGGCATCGAGCTGGTCAAGGACAAGGCGACCAAGGCGCAGTTCGAGGCCAAGAAGGGCGTGGCGGCCAAGTCGGTCGCCTTCGCGCAAGGCGAAGGCCTCATTGTTCGCCCGCTCGGCGGCGACCGCGTCGCCTTCTGCCCGCCGCTCATCATCACGGAGGCGGAGATCGAAGAGATGTTCAACCGCTTCGAGCGCGCGCTGGCGAAGACGCTGGATTGGGTCACGGCGGAAGGGCTGCTGCGCGCCTGAGCTGCGGCGACGTCGCAACGAGCTGAGCAGGCCGCGGGTCGGGGCGCGCGCGCTCACGCGATCGTGCGCGTTCAGGATTATGGCGCATTTTGACTTATGCGCAGAGTTCGCCATGAAGAACCCATGAAGCCGCCCT
>JBKBRD010000372.1:2070-3475 GCA_046292405.1 Allobosea sp.
GGATTGGTGGCGAAAGTGATGGGGTCGGCGGCCAGGAACCGCCGGCGCACGGCAACCCTCACGGACATTACCATGACCCCGGCCTCCCCGCGTCGACCGACTCTATCAGCGAGTTTTCATGATGCTTCGGCCAGGGAGGCCTATGGCCACCATTTCCGCCCGATCGGAATTCAGGCGGTGGCGGCGGGAACCAGACAGCCTGTCCGCGAGTTGCCATTGCGTAGCGAAGAGCGACGGGACGATCGTCCCGCTGTCCTTCGCAATGGCTTCGACGATTGATGAGACCATCGATCAGCTGGGCCTGAGTTTCTTCGAGACCCTCCATGCTTGACCGGCGCAGAGTCCTAGCGGCTCTCGCCGGTCTTTTTTTGCCCAGCCTGGGGACGGCGTCCTATGCCTTCGCCTGGGAGCCCGAGCAGATGCGGGTCACCCGCTACGGGCTCGCGCCGCGAGGCTGGCCGGCCGGGCGCAAGCTGCGCATCGTGGCGCTCTCTGATATCCATATCGGCGGCTATCACATGCCGCTGTCGCGGCTGCCCGGCATCGTCGCCGCCGCCAATGCGCTGAAACCCGACCTGATTCTGCTGCTGGGCGACTTCATCGCCAGCCGGCCGCCGCGATCCGACGACCCGGCCATGGCCGATTGGGCGCGAGAGCTGGCGCGGCTGAACGCGCCGCATGGCGTCTTCGCCATTCTCGGCAATCACGACTGGTGGCATGACGATGCGGCGCTGGCCGCCCGCGGCGGGCCGACCCTGGTCGGGCGCGCGCTCGAAACGGCTGGAATTCGCGTGCTGGAAAACGACGCCGTCCGGTTGGAGACGGCGGCTTCGCCGCTCTGGCTGGCCGGGCTCGGCGACCAGATCGCCTTCCAGACCCTGCGACGCGGCCGCCCGTGGGGCGTCGACGACCTGCCTGGGACGCTGGCGCAGATCGCCGATGACGGCGCGCCCGTGATCATGATGGCGCATGAGCCCGACGCCTTCCGGCGCATGTCGGAGCGGGTCTCGCTGACCTTGTCGGGCCACACCCATGGCGGCCAGGTTCGGCTGTTCGGCTGGTCGCCGGTGGTGCCCTCGCGCTACGGCAACCGCTACGCCTATGGCCATGTCCATGAGGAGGGGCGCGACCTCATCGTCTCCGGCGGCATGGGCACTAGCAAGCTGCCGATCAGGCTCGGCGTGCCGCCCGAGATCGTGCTGGTCGATCTGGGCTGAGCCCGGCCCGCGAAAGCGTCTGGCCTGGCCTCAGACCACGATCACCGTCGCGCCCACCGGCACCCGGTTGAACAGGTCGATCGCGTCGATATTGCGCATGCGGATGCAGCCGGACGAGGCCTGCATGCCGATCGTCTCCGGCTCGTTGGTGCCGTGGATGCGGTACAGCGTGTCGCGGCCGTTCTGAT
>JBKBRD010000373.1:0-3470 GCA_046292405.1 Allobosea sp.
GCCCATGGCCCGGAAGCTGCGGGAACGACCAGCCGAGCAGGATCGACCCCGCCCGCAATCCGAACCCGACCAGGAGCCCGCCCAGCATGACGAGCGCCGGCGCCATGCCGGCGCTGGCGAGCAGGGCCGTCGCGCCCGCGCCTGCGGCGGCCGCCGTGACGTAGAAATCGCGGCTCCACAGCACCATCGGCCGGTCGCCTGCCAGGATGTCGCGCAGAATGCCGCCGAAGGTGGCGGTCATGGCTCCGAGCGCCGTGGCGGCGGGCAGAGGCACGCCGCTGTCGAGCGCCTTCAACGTGCCGATCACGGCAAAAAGCGCCATCCCGGCCGCATCGGCCCAGATGAGCAGGCGCTTGCCGCCCCAGCCATCCATCATGCCCGGACGCGCATAGGCGAAACACCAGGCGGCCAAAGCGACGGCCGAGCACAGCATCACGTCGGACGGGTCGCGCACCCAGAACACCGCGCGGTCGAGCAGCAGGTCGCGCAGCGTGCCGCCGCCGACCCCGGTGACGGTCCCCAGCAGAATGAAGCCGAACGGGTCCATGCCCTTGCGGGCCGCCACGAGCGCGCCTGTCAAGGCGAAGACTGCGATGCCCGCGGCTTCGATCACCGCTCAGCGACCGGATGGCGCGCCGTCGCCCGGCTCGTCGGAGGGCGTCGGTTCGGCCGGCTTCGGCGCCCCTGCGGAGACGCCGACCAGCGCCGGGCGCAGCACGCGCTCGCCGATCTTGTAGCCGCTCTGCACCACCTTGGAGACCATGCCCTTGGGGATCTCGGCATCGGGCGCCTCGAACATCGCCTGGTGCATATTGGGGTCGAACTTCTCGCCCTGGGGCTCGAGCTTGCGCACGCCATGACGCTCCAGCGTCTTGACCAGATCGCGCTCGGTCAGCTCGACACCCTCGATCAGCGCCTTCAGCGCGGGCTCGTTGCTGGCCCGGGCGGCGTCGGGCAGGCTTTCCAGCGCGCGGCGCAGATTATCGGCCGAGCCGAGCATGTCGCGCGCGAAGCTCGTCACCGCATAGGCCTTGGCGTCCGACACCTCGCGCTCGGTGCGGCGGCGCAGGTTTTCCATATCGGCCAAGGTGCGCAGCAGCTTGTCCTTGAGGTCGTCGCGCTCGGCTTCGACACGGGTCAGTTCTCCGGCCAGAAAAGCCTCGGGGGAGGCGGCCTGACCCTCTGACGTCTCGGGGGTGGGTTCGTCGGTCGCAGGGTTCTGCGTCATCGCATCATCCAATTCAAACTGTGCCGTGCAAATGCGTCGGGCCAGCCCACATGAGACAGGCTGCCGCGTTCGTGGCCGATATCGGACTTGTGGCCGGCGAAATCAAGCGCGGGCGGCGGCCTTCGCCTTGGCGGCGATGGTGCGCTCGCCATCCAGCGTGAACACTTCGAGCAGCGATTTGCGAATGGCGAGGTGGCGCGCCGTGCTCACCACCTTCGCATTGGTGAGGTCGGTGACGTAGAACACGTCGACCGCCTTCTCGCCGAACGTGGCGATATGGGCCGAGGCGATGTTGAGGTTGAGCTTCCCGATCGCCGTCGTCAGATCGTAGAGCAGGCCCGGCCTGTCCAGGCCCGAAACCTCGAGCACGGTGTGGCGGGCGGACAGGACATTGTCGATGATGACCTCGGGCGCGAGCTGGAAGGTCTGGCCGCGCGGCGGCGGCGCTCGGCGCTGGGCGACGAGATCGGCGATCTTGATCTCGCCCTTCAGCGCCCGCTCGATGGCCGCTGCGATGCGCTCGGCCCGGCGCAGCTCGTCATCGTCCTGGTCGAAGGCGCGCGAGACATAGATCGTGTCCAGCACCAGCCCGTCGGTGGTGGTGAAGATCTGCGCGTCGACGATATTGCCGCCGGCCGCCGCGCAGGCGCCGGTGACGATCGCCAGCAGCCGCGGATGGTCGGGCGCCAGGATCGTCAGCTCGGTCACGCCGCGAAACCGGTCGGTCTCGACCAGCGTCGCGGTGGTGCGGCCTTCGCCTTCGGCCTGGCGCAGGAAGCGGGCGTGCTTCTCCTGCCGGGCGAGATCGGTCTTGATCCAGTAGGCGGGGTAATGGCGCGCCAGATAGGCGTCGCGCACCGTATCCGGCCAGTCGGCCAGCGTCTCCTTCAGCGCGTCCTGACGCTTCTCCACGCGCGCCTTGCGCTCGATCGCGGAATGGCCGCCCGCCAGCACGATCTCGGTCTCGTAATAGAGCGTGCGCAGCAACTGGCCCTTCCAGCCGTTCCAGACGCCGGGACCAACCGCCTTGATGTCGGCGACGGTGAGGATCAGCAGCAGCTTCAGCCGCTCCAGCGTCTGCACCGTCGCGGCGAAGGTCTCGATCGTCTTGGGGTCGCCGAGATCGCGGCTCTGCGCCACGGTCGACATGTCCAGATGATGTTCGACCAGCCAGGCGACAGTCTCGGTCTGCGCCTCCGTCAGGCCGAGCCGCGGGCAGAGCTTGCGGGCGATGCGCGCGCCCGCGACCGAATGGTCCTCCGGCCGGCCCTTGGCGATGTCGTGCAGGAACAGCGCGACATACAGCGCGCGGCGGTTGGCGATGGTGGGCAGCACCACATTGGCGAGCGGATGCTCGGCCTCGAGCACGCCGGCGTCGATTTCGGCGAGCACGCCGATCGAGCGGATCAGGTGCTCGTCGACCGTATAATGATGATACATGTTGAACTGCATCATCGCGACGACGCGGCCGAAATCCGGGACGAAGCGGCCGAGCAGCCCAGATTCGTTCATCCGCCGCAGAACCACCTCGGGCGAGCGCCTGGCGGTCAGGATCTCCAGGAAAATGCGGTTCGCTTCGGGGTCGTTGCGCATCTGCGCCGTCACCAGCCGCAGCGACTGCGTCACCAGCCGGCTCGTATCGGGATGGATGGCGAGGTCGTCGCGGCTGGCGATCTCGTAGAGCCGCAGCAGATTGACCGGATCGCGCTCGAAGGCATCCTCGTCGATGACGCTGAGCCGCTGGCTCTTCAGGGTGAAGTCCGGATGGCCGAGCTTGCGCACGCGGCTGCGCTTGGAAAACGAGCCGAGCAGCCGGCTCAGGCTGGCGCGCGGCTTCTGCTGGCGCGCCTCGAGCGCCGCGCAGACGATGGCGGTGAGATCGCCGACATCCTTGGCGACGAGGAAATACGCCTTCATGAAGCGCTCGACGGGGGCGAGCCCGCTGCGCCCGGCATAGCCGATGGCCGCCGCCACCTGCCGCTGCAGGTCGAAGGACAGCCTTTCCTCGGCGCGGCCGGTGATGAAATGCAGCCAGCAGCGCACCCGCCAGAGGAACTCCTCGGAGCGCTGGAACATCTGCAGTTCCTTGCGGTCGAACAGGCCAGCCGCCACCAGCGCCCGGACATCCTCGACGCGATAGGCGTATTTCGCGATCCAGAACAGGGTGGTGAGGTCGCGCAGCCCGCCCTTGCCGTCCTTGACGTTGGGCTCGACCAGATAGCGCGAGGTGCCTGCCCGGCGC
>JBKBRD010000374.1:0-3463 GCA_046292405.1 Allobosea sp.
TGCCTAAGGGAGAGTTCAGCCAACCGGTTCCCGGACGAAAAAAACCGGCGCGCAGGCGCCGGCGTGAGTGCGTCAGACCGTGGGTAAAAGCCGCCGAACCGAGCCGGCCCAAGCACTGGGCCGCTCACGCACGGAGGCGGGAGCGCGAATAACCGCGCCGAGAGGCGTCGCCTCCGCCCAGACCGCGCGGAGGCGACGCGCTTGGGGGGAACCGAGGGCTTATGCCCCCGGAACTCGTCCCGTTTTACGGTTTAATGTTGGTGCCGATTTTCTCAAAAACGAGCTTCAGCTGGGTGCCGACGGTCGTCATCGCACCGATGGAGACGACGGCGACGAGGGAGGCGATCAAGCCATATTCGATGGCGGTCGCACCGGATTCGTTCTTGATGAAGGTGTTGATCAGATTCGTCATGGCAATCGTCCTCTGTGACAGGGTTAGGCAGCTGCCCTCTGCCGGGTTGCGCGTGGCAGCGACAAGCCGACTTAACGTCATGCGGATTTCTACTGAGTTAAAGCGTTTGTATAATCCGGCGTGAATCGGCGAGATTCTATTTTTTGATCTCTTTTTCAGACAGTTTCTCAAACTATATATGCTCATAATTCAGTTTTACTATAGCGCATGCAGATCAGAATTCGATTATTTCGTTTTTCCGCGGACACACCGGGGGCAACAGGGCGCAGCGCCGTGCCGGCCTTCAGGCGCGCGCGGGCGATGACGGGCGCGGCAAGACAAGCATTGGCTTATTTTGGAAGCCGTTTCGGCGGGATGCTCTCCCCCGTCGGAGGATCGCGGCCGGGCGAACAACCGGGCTGCCGGCGCTCTTACAGAAAGGATTGGCCGACCAGCGCCTCGATCTCCTCCCGGCGCGGGATGCTGGGCTGGGCTCCGAGCCTGGTGCAGGCGAGCGAACCGGCCGCCAACCCGCGCTGGAGCGCGCCGGAGAGGCCGTAGCCCTGCGCCAGGGACGCGGCGAAAGCGCCGACGAAGCTGTCGCCGGCGGCGACGGTGTCGACGACATCGACGGCCGGCGCGGGCAGCCGGCGGCGCAGGCCGCCCTGCCAGGCCACGACGCCATCGCCGCCCAGCGTCACCACGCACATGACGCCGCGTTCGGCGTCGACGCGCCGGGCGATCTCGTCGGGGTCGAGATCGGGCCAGCCGAGCGCCTGCGCCAGGATGAGCGCCTCGTGCTCGTTGGCGACGAGAATGTCGAGCTGCGCGAGCAAAGCGGGATCCGGCGCGCCGGCGGGCGCGAGGTTGAGGATGACCCGGCCGCCAGCCTGCTTCATGGCGCGGGCGGCGACGAGATTGGCGGCGTCCGAGGTCTCCCGCTGCAGCAGCAGGATGTCGCCTTCCGCCGGCGCGAGCGCCGCCAGCGCCGAGGGTTCGGCCAGCGCATTCGCGCCGGCGGCGACGACGATCTGGTTGGCGCCGTCCTGCGCGACGCTGATGAAGGCGGCGCCCGTCGGAGCGTCGAGACGCGCGACATGGCTCAGATCGACGCCGTCCTGCTGCAGCAGGGACAGCGCCAACGCGGCGAAGTCGTCCCGGCCGACGGCGCCGAGCAGCGCCACCTGCGCCCCGGCCCGGCGCGCCGCCAGCGCCTGATTGGCGCCCTTGCCGCCGGGATGCAGCGCATAGGCCGGGCCGATCACGGTTTCGCCGGGGCCAGGCAGGCGCGCCACCGGCGTGACGAGATCGACGTTGAGGGAGCCGAAGACGATGATCATGGGGAGCGTGCGGTCCTGCCTGGGTTCAGGCGTCGAAGAACACCGTCTCCCCCTGACCCTGCAAGCGGATATCGAAGCGATAGACACCCTGATCGTCGCGTCTGGCGATCAGGGTCTCGCGGCGCTCGGGCGGAACCAGCGCCAGCACCGGGTCGGCGGCATTGGCCGGCTGGTCGGCGAAGTAGATCCGCGTCATCAGCCGCACCAGCACCCCGCGGGCGAAGACGGAGAGGCTGAGATGGGGCGCCTGCAGCGCGCCGCCCGGGCCCGGAACCGGGCCGGGCCGAATGGTCTCGAACCAGAAACGCCCTTCCTCCGCCGTCGTCTCGGCGCGGCCGAAGCCGGTGAAGCCGGCATTGCCCTGCGGCTGGCAGCGGCCTTGCGCATCGGCCTGCCAGAGCTCGAGCATGGCGTCGCCGACCGGGAGGCCATCGCCATCCAGCACCTGGCCCTCGATGCGGATGCGCTCGCCAGGGACGCCCTCCGGCGCCAGCCGCTCGCTGGCGAGTTCCGGCCCGCCATAGGCGCGCGGGGTCAGCGCATAGGCGAAGAAGGGACCGATCGTCTGGGAGGGGGTGATGCCGCCGGGCTTGGGCTCAGTGGTCATGGGGCTCCTCCACCGGCGTCGCCTGACGGCCGCGCAGGACGATGTCGAAGCGATAGGCCAGCGCCCATTCCGGCTCGGTCGCCGCCAGGTCGAAGCGCGAGACCAGCCGCTCGCGCGCGGCCGCATCGGTGACGGACTGGAAGATCGGGTCGTAGGCGAACAGCGGATCGCCGGGAAAATACATCTGGGTGACGATGCGCGACAGAAAGCTCGGGCCAAACAGCGAGAAGTGGATATGGGCCGGGCGCCAGGCATTGTGGTGATTGCGCCAGGGATAGGCGCCCGGCTTGACCGTGACGAAGCGGTAGCGCCCCTGCGCATCGGTCAGCGCCCGGCCCGCTCCGGTGAAATTCGGATCGAGCGGGGCGGGATGCTGGTCGCGGAGATGGACATAGCGGCCCGCCGCATTGGCCTGCCAGATCTCGACCAGCGTATGGGGCACGGGCCTGCCATCCTCGTCCAGCACGCGGCCGGTGACGATGATGCGCTCGCCCAGCGGCTCGCCTTCATGCTGGCGGGTGAGGTCTGCATCGCCCTCGGTCACGCCGGCATGGCCGAAGACCGGGCCTGTCGTCTCGGAGAGCGTGTGCGGCAGCAGGATCAGCGGCTGCGACGGTGCGCGCTTGAGCGTGCTCTTATAGTCCGGGGAGGCGTTGAGCGGGTGCGCCTTCAGGCTTTCGCGCGGATAGACCAGGCTCATGCCGCCACCCCATGCGCGCGTTTGGTCCGCAGCTGCAGATCGCGCAGCACGCCGAGTTCGGCCTCCGTCGCAGCCGGGGTCTCGGTGAGATCGCTGGCGAAGCGCAGCTTCCAGCCGCAGCCGGCCTGCACCTGCTCGCGGGTGACGCCGGGATGCAGCGAGACCACGCTGAGCTCCGCCGTATCGTCCGCCGGCTCCATGACGCAGAGATCGGTGATGACCTTGGTCGGGCCGCGCGTCGTGAGGCCGAGCCTGGCGCGGTCGCCCTTGCCGGCGCCATGGCCGAAGGAGGTGATGAAGGGCAGCGTCTCGACAAAGGCGCGCGAGCCCATCGCCATGGTTATGAAGATCTCGCGGCAATGGATGGCGATCTCGGGGGCGCCGCCGCCGCCGGGCAGGCGCACCTTGGGCGCGTCATAGGCCCC
>JBKBRD010000375.1:0-3463 GCA_046292405.1 Allobosea sp.
GGTATTTCGAACTGGTCGTCGGGCTGAAACCCTGCAAGCTCTGCCTGGAGCAGCGCGCCCCCCATTATGCGGCGATCGGACTGGCCGCGCTCGCAGCGCTGCTGGCCCGTTCGCGCCCGGCGCAGATCGCGGCGCTCGCGCTGATGGCGGCGCTGATGCTGTGGAGCTCAGGCCTCGGGATCTATCATTCCGGCGTCGAATGGGGCTGGTTCGCCGGACCCAATGATTGCGGCGGCGCGCCGGCTCCGGTTGCGTCCGGCATGCAGGATTTCATGAAGCAGTTGCAGAGCGTGCGCGTCGTGTCCTGCACGGAGGCAGCCTGGCGGCTGCTGGGGCTGTCGCTGGCCGGGTGGAACGCGCTGGCGTCGCTGGCGCTGCTCGGCCTGGCGCTGCTCGGCCTGCGCCGCGCCACCTGCCAGGGCTGAGCCCGCCCGCGTCAGCCGAGCCGGCTCACGGCTCCAGTTCGGAATCCCAGTAGAGATAGTCCAGCCAGCTTTCATGCAGATAGTTCGGCGGGAACAGCTTACCGTTGCGATGGAGGTCGTTGACCGTCGGCGCATAGGGCTTTTGCGACGGGAACATCTCCACGGCGGCCGGCATCTTGTCGCCCTTGCGCAAATTGCAGGGCGAGCAGGCGGCGACCACGTTCTCCCAGGTCGTCAGACCGCCCTTCGAGCGGGGGATGACGTGGTCGAAGGTCAGGTCCTCGCGCAGGCCGCAATATTGGCAGGAGAAGCGATCGCGCAGAAAGACGTTGAACCGCGTGAAGGCGGGCGTGCGCGACGGCTTGATGTAGGTTTTCAGCGAAACGACCGAGGGCAGCCGCATGTCGAAGCTGGGGCTGCGCACCACCGTGTCATATTCGGAGACGATGTTCACGCGGTCCATGAACACCGCCTTGATGGTGTCCTGCCAGCTCCATAGGGACAGCGGATAGTAACTCAGCGGCCGAAAATCGGCGTTGAGGACAAGGGCCGGACATCCGTCCGGCGACGCCATCGCGTGCATCACATGCGCCGTCAAATCCGCCGCACCTCCGCTGATCGGTACGGGACGAATCCCGTCACGCCATCAGTGTAAGCGCGAGACGACAGTGATGTGAAGGGCTGCTGGGCGAATGGCGAATAGCGAGTGGCGAGTGGTCTCGGTCAACGCCCTATCGCCACATGCCATTCGCCATTCGCTCTCGAATTACCGCGTCGGAACCGGCTTTTCGCCGCGATAATCGTAGAATCCGCGCTTGGTCTTGCGGCCGAGCCAGCCTGCCTCGACATATTTCACCAATAGCGGGCAAGGGCGGTATTTGGAATCCGCGAGCCCGTCATGAAGCACCTGCATGACTGAGAGGCAGGTGTCGAGGCCGATGAAGTCGGCAAGTTGCAGCGGGCCCATCGGGTGGTTGGCGCCGAGCTTCATCGCCGTATCGATGGCGTCGACCGAACCGACGCCCTCATACAGCGTATAGACGGCCTCGTTGATCATCGGCAGCAGAATACGGTTGACGATGAAGGCCGGGAAATCTTCCGAGACCGAAACCGTCTTGTGCAGTTTGCCGACGAATTCCTTGGCGAGCTCGAAGGTCTGGTCGTCGGTGGCGATGCCGCGGATCAGCTCGACGAGCTGCATCAGCGGCACCGGGTTCATGAAATGAATGCCGATGAAGCGTTCGGGACGATCTGTCGCAGCAGCGAGCCGGGTGATCGAGATCGAGGAGGTGTTGGAGGCCAGCATCGCATCGGGCTTGATATGCTGGCAGACGGCGGTGAAGATCTTGCGCTTGGTCTCTTCGTTCTCGGTCGCCGCCTCGATCACCAGGTCGCATTCGGCCAGGCCCTCGAGCGACGGCGCCGCCGTGATCTTCGACATGGCGACGCGGCGGATCTCGTCGCCGATCGCGCCCTTCGCCACCTGGCGGGCCATGTTGCCATCGATCGTCGCCAGCGCGGTGTTGATGCGCTCCTCGGCGAGGTCGTGCAGCTTGACCTCGAACCCGGCCACCGCCGCGACATGGGCGATGCCATTGCCCATCTGGCCTGCGCCGATAATGCCGATCGTCCTGATCGCCTGGTCCGACATGGTCTGATCCATCTCCGTGGCGCGGCGGATCGTCCGCGGCGCGAGGCCGCCCGCAAGGACGGCCCGATAATCCTTAGGGTCAACCGCCCGAATCAGCGGCGCATGCCGCCGATCCTAGCAGCCGCAACCGCTCAGCGGCCGATCTTGCCGAGCTCGGCCGCAAACTCCGGCATCAGCGTGAAGAGATCGCCGACCAGCCCGTAATCGGCGATCTGGAAGATCGGCGCTTCCTCATCCTTGTTGATCGCGACGATCACCTTGGAATCCTTCATGCCGGCGAGATGCTGGATCGCGCCCGAAATGCCGACCGCGACATAGAGATCGGGCGCGACGACCTTGCCGGTCTGGCCGACCTGCCAGTCATTGGGCGCGTAGCCGGCATCGACGGCGGCGCGCGAGGCGCCCATCGCTGCGCCGAGCTTGTCGGCCACAGGCTCGATCACCCTGGCGAAGGCCTCGGCGGAGCCGAGCGCGCGGCCGCCGGAGACGATGATCTTGGCGGAGGCGAGCTCAGGCCGGTCGGATTTGGCGACCTCCTCGCCCTTGAAGCTCGACAGGGCCGGGTCGGCGCCGGTGGCGACGGCTTCGACTTGAGCCGATCCGCCCTCGCCCGCCGCCTGGAAGGAGGCGGTGCGGATGGTCAGCAGGATCTTGGGCTCGGCTGTCTGCACCGTCTGGATGGCGTTGCCGGCATAGACCGGGCGCTCGAACGTGTCGGGCGCGACCACCCTCATCACATCCGAGACCTGCATCACGTCGAGCAGCGCGGCGACGCGCGGCAGCACGTTCTTGCCGGTGGTGGTGGAGGGGGCGACGATGGCGTCATAGCCGGCGGCGAGCGTGACGATCAGCGCAGCCAGGGGCTCGGCGAGGTTGTGGCCATAGATCGGGGCCTCGGCCAGCAACACCTTCTCGACGCCGTCGAGCTTGGCGGCATGGTCGGCGGCGGCGCGGGCGCCCTCGCCTGCCACCAGCACATGCACGGGCTTGCCCAGCGCCTTGGCGGCCGTCAGCGCCTTGTGGGTGGCGTCCTTGACCGTGGCGTTGTCGTGTTCGGCAATCAGCAGCGTCGCCATCACAGCACTCCCGCTTCGTTCTTGAGCTTGGTAACCAGTTCGGCGACGGAGCCGACCCTGATGCCGGCGGAGCGTCCGGGCGGCTCGGTGGTCTTCAGCACCGTCAGCCGCGGGGCGACGTCGACGCCGAGCGCCTCCAGGGTGGTCAGCGCGGCACCGATCTCGGACCCGAGCAGCATCGTGCCGGTGGTCTCCACGGTGACGTTGACGAAGATCGGCAGGTCGACGCCGAGCTTGGCGCGGGCCCGCTTGGCCGCGATGACGGCGGCCTTGGCCTGCAGCAGGTCCTGGGCGGTCTCGATCTGCACGGC
>JBKBRD010000376.1:0-3426 GCA_046292405.1 Allobosea sp.
GCGGTCGCTGCGCCCGAGCGATACGGGCTGTGCGCCCAGCGAAGCCAGGATCTCGCCGATCACGTCGCGCCCGACCGCAGAATGCTCGTAGACTCCGATGGTCATGCCCTGCAGCGCGCGACCGAAGAAATCGACATAGCGGGCGCGATACTGGGCGAGGACATCGCGCGAGATGGGCGTCACGGTGACAGCGGGCATGGCGTCCAGCGCCAGCGCGGCGTGATGGGCGAGAATGCGTTGCTCGTCGGCTTTGTCGATCTCTCCCGAGGCGCGATAGAATTTCAGCCCGTTGCGATCATCGGGGATATGGCTGCCGGTGACCATGATGGCGGAGCTGCCGGCCTGCATCGCCGCCATCGCCAAAGCGGGCGTCGGCGCCGCCCCGCAATCGACCGGCGCGAGTCCGGAATCGGCCACGGCCTGCGCGCATTGGGCGGCGATGAGCGGGCTGGACGAGCGCAGGTCGCGGCCGATCAGCACCTCGCCCGGCTCGGCCCCGCCATCCTCGCGCAGCATGGCGCAGAAGGCGCGGACATGGGCGTAGCTCGGCAGGCCCACCAGCTCCGTGACGAGGCCGCGCAGGCCGGAGGTTCCGAATTTGAGGCTGGTCATGTCTGCACGTTCGCTGAGAGACGGAAGGAGTGTTCAGCCCTCATCCCGAGGAGCCGCGCCGGCAGCGTCTCGAAGCATGATCCGGGAGGCTCCTGAACCGGCTGGAGCATCCTTCGAGACGGCCCTGTCGGGCATCCCCAGGATGAGGGGTCGATCAATGATTTGTGTCTTAGCGCGATCCATCGCGCCCTGTCATGCTACGACAAACGCACAAGGGAGTAGCCCATGTCCATCAAGGCCCTCGTCTTTGACGCCTATGGCACGCTCTACGACGTGCAATCGGTCGCGGCGGAAACCGAGGCCGCCTTTCCCGGCCATGGCGAGGCGATCACGCAGATCTGGCGGATGAAGCAGCTGGAATACACCTGGCTGCGCTCAGGCATGGGCGATTACCGCGATTTCTGGCAGGTTACGCAGGATTCGCTGGCCTATACGCTGGAGGCGCTGGGCCTTCGCGCCGCGCCCGACGCGATCGCCGGGCTGGCGGGCGCCTATAACCGGCTGGCGCTCTATCCCGACAGCGCCGCGGCGCTGGCGGCGCTGTCGGATCATCGGCTCGCCATCCTGTCCAACGGCAGTCCGGTCATGCTGGCCAGGCTGGTCGCGCAGAGCGGGCTCGAGGGGCGGTTCGAAGCGGTGCTCAGCGCCGACGCCGCCCGCATCTACAAGCCCGATGCGCGCTGCTACCGGCTGGTGGGCGAGCATCTCGGCCTCTCGCCGCATGAAGTGCTGTTCGTCTCGTCGAACGGCTTCGATGTCGCCGGCGCCAAGCATTTCGGCTTCAAGGTGGCGCGGATCGCGCGGGTCTCGCAAGCGGCGCTGCAGGCCGAGGTCGAGGCCGCCAAGCCGATGCCGCCGCGGACGCTGTTCAAGGCGCTTCGCCTGCGCGAGGAGCATCTCGGCCACCCGCCCGATTGGGTGATCGGCTCGCTGGCTGAATTGAAGGGGCTGGTCGGCGGCTAGCCTCCCGCTTGGACGGAAGGCGGGATTGCCGCTGCCGCGCAAGCAGCCTAACCATCGCTCCCGCCATGCAAGAGCCCAGGGATGCGCCATGACACAATCGCCACGCCGGAGCATCGGCCGCTTCGATTATGTCGTCATCGGCGCCGGATCGGCCGGCTGCCTGCTGGCCAACCGCCTCTCAGCCGACCTCAGGCGCAAGGTGCTGGTGCTCGAAGCCGGCGGCAAGGATGACTGGATCTGGTTCCACATCCCCGTCGGCTATCTCTATGCGATCGGCAATCCCCGCGCCGACTGGCTGTTCAAGACCGAGCCGCAGCCGGGGCTGGGCGGGCGCGAACTCGCCTATCCCCGCGGCAAGGTCGTCGGCGGCTGCTCGGCCATCAATGCGATGATCTATATGCGCGGCCAGGCGGCCGATTACGATGGCTGGCGCCAGAGCGGGCTCGCAGGCTGGGGCTGGGACGATGTGCTGCCCTATTTCCTCAAGCACGAAGACCATGTCGCGCCCGGCCCGAATGGCTATCACCGCGCCGGCGGGGAATGGCGGGTCGAGCATCCGCGCGTGCGCTGGGACATTCTCGACGCGGTGCGCGACGCCACCGAGGCGGCGGGCATCCCGAAGATCGAGGATTTCAACACCGGCGACAATGAAGGCTCGGCCTATTTCCAGGTCAACCAGCGCCGCGGCCGGCGCTTCAGCGCTTTCCGCTCCTTCCTCGAACCGAAGCTGGAACGGCCCAATCTCAGGCTCGAGATGAATGTGCTGGTCGAGCGGGTGGTGGTCGAGAACGGCCGGGCCGTGGCGGTCGAATTCAGCCATGCCGGCGAGCAGCTCAGGGTCGAGGTCGACGCCGAGGTGGTGCTGAGCGCCGGCGCCGTCGGCTCGCCGGCCGTGCTCGAACGTTCGGGGATCGGCAGCGGCGAGCGGCTGCAGAAGCTCGGCATCGACACGGTGGCGGATCTGCCCGGCGTCGGCGAGAACCTGCAGGATCATCTGCAGATCCGCCCGGTCTACAAGGTCGAGGGCGTTCGCACGCTCAACGGCGATTACGCGCAGGCCTGGCGGCGGCCGCTGATGGCGCTGGAATATGCGCTGCGGCGCACCGGCCCGATGACCATGGCGCCGTCGCAGATGGGCGCCTTCGCCCGATCCTCGCCCGACTACGCCACCGCCAATCTGCAATTCCATTTCCAGCCGCTCTCGCTCGACAAATGGGGCGATGGGCTGCACCGCTTCAACGCATTCACGGCGAGCGTCTGCAATCTGCGCCCGACCAGCCGCGGCAGCGTGCATCTCAGCAGCCCGGATGCGACAGCGCACCCGTCGATTTCCCCGAACTACCTGTCGACCGACGAGGACCGGCGCGTGGCGGTCGATGCGCTGAAGCTGACGCGCCGCATCGTCGCGCAGGCGCCGCTTGCCCGCTTCCGGCCGCAGGAGCACCTGCCCGGCCCCGCCATCGAAAGCGATGACGATCTGCTGAAGGCCGCCGGTCTGCTGGCGACGACGATCTTCCACCCGGCCGGGACAGTGCGGATGGGGCGCGACGAGGATCCGCAGGCGGTGCTGGACGGGCGCCTGCGCGTGCGCGGCGTGGCCGGCCTGCGCGTCATCGACGCCTCGGCGATGCCGAGGATCGTCTCCGGCAACACCGCGGCGCCGACGATGATGATCGCCGAGAAGGGCGCGGCGATGCTGCATGAGGATGGCCGGGCTCGCTGATGCGCTCGTTGGCCCGCGCTCTCGGTGGCGCCGCGCTGGGGCTGCTGCGCGTCCTGGCGACGCTGCTGATCCTGCTCGACGAGGCGGTGCGCCCGCTCTATCGGCCGCTTTTGCGCTGGATCTCGGGG
>JBKBRD010000377.1:0-3424 GCA_046292405.1 Allobosea sp.
GCAGGAGGTGCTGCCTTTCCTGCTGCCGAGCCGGTTCTGCCCATCCGACATCTTCATGCGCTTCGCCCATCGCGAATTCTGCGCCATCGCGCAGGGCGGCGCCCGCGTGCTGGCGGTGCTCGACTGGCTGAAGCACCATGTCGACTACGTCCATGGCGTCAGTAATGCGCAGACCACGGCGCAGCAGACCTTCATCGACCGCGCCGGCGTCTGCCGCGACTTCAGCCATCTCGCCATCACCCTGTCGCGGGCGATGAACATTCCCGCCCGCGCCGTCAGCGCCTATGCGCTCGATCTCGACCCGCCGGACTTTCACGCCGTCTTCGAAGTCTATCTCGACGGCCAATGGTGGCTGCTCGATCCGACCGGGCTTGCGCCGGTCGAGGGCATGGTGCGCATCGCCACCGGGCGCGACGCCGCCGACATCGCCTTCCTGACCAGCGAGTTCAACTGCCAGTGCCTCAGCCAGACCATCACCGTCACGGCTGCGGACGATGGACCCGTGCAACAGGCGGCGTGATCGCAACCTGATCGCCGGTTGGCGCGGCGGCGGCGCGCAAAGCCGCGCGACGCAGGCTGAGCGCCAGAGCCGCCAGGAAGAAGCCGGCCTGGACGACGACGATGCAGGGCCCCGTCGCGGCGTCGAGATGATAGCTCAGCAGCGTGCCGAGCACGCTCGACACCACCGAGACCGTCACCGCCGCCAGCAGCATGACGTCGAACCGCCGCGTCAGCAGGAAGCCGATCGCTCCGGGCGCGATCAGCATCGCCACCACCAGAATGATGCCGACGGCCTTCAGCGAGGCGACGATGGTCAGGGCCAGCATGATCAGCAGCCCGAAATGCAGCGCCCGCCCGTTCAGGCCGATGGCGCGGGCATGGGCGGGGTCGAAGGCCTGCAGCAGGAAGTCGCGACGCTTGGCCAGCATGACCGCGATGACCGGGACAGCGATCAGCGCGGTTTCGGCGATGTCGCCCCAGCGCACGCCAAGCATGTCGCCGAACAGGATGTGGTTGAGGTGCTGGTCGGTATCGACCTTGACGAAGAGCACGAGCCCGAGCGCGAACATGCCGGAGAAGACGATGCCCATCACCGTGTCCTCCTTCACCCGGCTGCTCTCCTTCAGGTAGCCGATGGCGAGCGCGCAGCCGAGACCGGCGGCGAAGGCCCCGGCCGCCAGCGGCAGCCCGGTCATGGCGGCGATGACGATCCCCGGCAGCACCGCATGCGAGACCGCGTCGCCCATCAGCGACCAGCCCTTGAGGATGAGGAAGCAGGACAGCACCGCGCAGACCATGCCGACGAGAACCGCGACGAGCAGAGCCCGCAGCATGAAATCATGCGCCAGCGGCGCCAGCAGCCAGGTTTCGAGCGCGCTCATGCCACAGGCTCCGACACAGCCCGCGCCGCGCGGCGGGCGGCGAGCCGGCCATGCTTGGGCGCGAAGACGAAGGCGAGCAGGAACAGCGCCGTCTGCAGCACCACGATCAGCCCGCCTGTCGCACCGTCGAGGAAATAACTGGCATAGGCGCCGACCGCGCTGGTGACGACGCCCATGGCGACGGCGATGATGACGAGCCGGCCGAAGCGGTCGGTCAGCAGATAGGCGGTCGCGCCCGGCGTCACCACCATCGCGATGACGAGGCAGGCGCCGACGGTCTGCAGCGCCGCCACCGTGCAGGCGCTGAGCAGCACGAAGAACAGGATCTTCATCCGCGTCGGCGACAGCCCAACGGCGCGCGCCTGGTTCTCGTCGAAGAAGACCAGCAGCAGGTCGCGCCAGCGCAGCAGCAGGATCGCCAGCGAGACGGTCGCGATGATCGCGACCTGAATGACGTCCTCGTCGGAAATCCCGAGAATATTGCCGAGCACGATCGACTGCACATTCACCGAGGTCGGATTGATCGAGACGATCAGCAGGCCGATGGCGAAAAACGTGGTGAAGACGATGCCGATCACCGCATCCTCGCGCAATTGCGTGCGGATGCGCACCAGTGCCATCGCCAAAGCCGCCAGCAGGCCCGAGAAGAAAGCGCCGGCGGCGTAGGGGACCTTGAGCAGATAGGCCAGCGCCACGCCGGGCACGATCGCATGCGCCAGCGCATCGCCCATCAGCGACCAGCCCTTCAGCATCAGATAGCACGAGAGAAAGGCGCAGACGCCGCCGACCAGCGCCGAGACCAGGATCGCCTTGACCATATATTGATAGGCGAAAGGCTCGAGCAGCAGCGCGATCATGACGCGGCGTCCTTGCCCGGTTTTTCGTCCGCAGCGCGCCCGCCCGCGGCGAGCGTCTCGCGATCGCGCTCGCCATAGAGCACGAGCGGGCGCTCATCGTCGGTGATGACCGTGACCCGCCTGGCGTCGGCGTCGTCATGCAAGGCCGCGCCCTCGAGCCGGAAATGCCGCAGCGCGCCGCTGAAGGCGAGCTGCAGATTGGCCTGGGTGAAGGTGGTCTCGGTCGGCCCCGCCGCCAGGATGCGCTTGTTGATGATCACGACCTGATCGCAGAAATCGGGGATAGAGCCGAGATTATGGGTCGAGACCAGCATCAGCCGGCCCTCAGCGCGCAGCTCGCGCATCAGATCGACGATCTGGTCCTCGGTCTTGACGTCGACGCCGGTGAAGGGCTCGTCGAGCAGGATGACCTGGCCGCCCTGCGCCAAGGCGCGGGCCAGGAACACGCGCTTGCGCTGTCCACCCGACAATTCGCCGATCTGCCGCCGCCGAAATTCGAGCATGTTGACCCGCGCCAGCGCCTGGTCCACCGCTGCGCGATCGGCACGGCCGGCGATGCGCATCAAGCCCATATGGCCATAGCGCCCCATCATCACGACATCGTCGACCAGCACCGGGAAGCTCCAATCGACCTCCTCGGCCTGCGGCACATAGGCCACGAGTCCGCGCTTCAGCGCCGTGCGAACCGGCAGGCCGCAGATCGAGACCTCACCCTTTGCCGGCTTAAGGAAGCCCATCAAAGTTTTGAACAGCGTCGATTTGCCCGAGCCGTTGATGCCGACCAGCGCACAGATCGTGCCGGCGCCCAGCCTGAAGGAGGCGTCGTCCACCGCCGTCACGCCGTTATTGTAGCGCACGGTCAGCCCCTCCACGGCGATGCTGGGATCGATTGCGGCGTAGGCGCCAGAGCGGCCTGCAGGCGGCGTCACGGCATCATATCCTTTGTCACTGGCCAAACCCTTTCGCCACCGTGTCGACGGTGACCTCGAGCAGCTTGAGATAGGTCGGCACCGGCCCGTTGGCAGCCGAGAGCGAGTCGACATAGAGCACGCCGCCATAGGCCGCCCCGGTCTCGCGCGCGACCTGTTTCGCCGAACGATCGGAAATCGTGCTTTCGCTGAACACGGCCGGGATCTTGTTCTTGCGCACGAGGTCGATCAGCCGGCGCACCTGCTGCGGCGTGCC
>JBKBRD010000378.1:0-3415 GCA_046292405.1 Allobosea sp.
GTAGTCGTTGGCGCCGAGCGCCAGCGCCGACACCACATCCTCGCTCTGGCTGCGGGCGGTGACCATGATCACCGGCAGCGCGCTGGCGCAATGCGTCCTGCGGATGTGACCAAGCACCTCGTTGCCATCCATGCCGGGCATCATCACGTCGAGCAGGACCAGATCGAAGGGCTGGCTCGCCAGCAGGGCGAGCGCCTCGACCCCGCTGGAGGCCTCCGCGATCGCAAAGCCCCGGCGCTGGAAGCGCCGGGCGAGGATGATGCGATTATCCTCGATGTCGTCGACGATCAGCAGGCGCGGCGCAGCCTGGGTCGCAGGCGCATCGCAGAGATCGCCGATGGCGGCCGGCGCGACGCCAGCGGCGGAGAGGGAATGCGTCATAGGGCCCTCAAACCGCGATCGGGAGCAACGCGCCGGCGCCGAGCTCGGCATCGGCGTCGGCATCCGCGGCTTGGGGCACGTCGGCCAGGACACGCACGGTGAAGCAGGAGCCGCGGCCGGGCTCGCTGCTGACGCTGACGCCGCCCCCCATCAGAGCGCAGAATTTCTGGCTGATGACCAGACCCAGCCCCGTGCCGCCATAGGTGCCCGAGATTGCCGAGGTCGCCTGGCCGAAATTCTGGAACAGGCGCTGCAATTGCTCGGGCGTGATGCCGATGCCGGTGTCGCGGACCTGAATCTCGATCCAGTCGCCGGCCGCCTTGCGGTCGCGCTTCACGGTCACCGTGATCGTTCCGTTCTCGGTGAATTTGGCGGCGTTGCTGATGAGGTTGAGCACGACTTGCCGAAGCTTGGTCGGATCGGACCGGACCTCGCCGAGTTGGCCGACGCAGCTGAGCGTCAGCGCATTGCCTTTCTCGGCGACCAGGCGCTGGGTCGTCGTGATCATGTCGCGGGCGAACTCGGCGAGATCGAAGCTCGAAATCTTCAGTTCGATGCTGTTGGATTCGATCTTCGAGAGATCGAGAACATCGGCCACCAGCGACAGGAGATGCTTGCCGGCGGCGTTGATGCGGGCGAGGTCGGCGCGCTTGTTGTCGTTCTTGCCGTCCGGCTCGACGGTTTCCAGCAGGATTTCGCTGTAGCCGATCACGGCGTTCAGAGGCGTGCGCAGCTCATGGCTCATCTTGGCGAGGAAAATCGACTTCGAGCGGTTGGCCGCATCCGCCATCTCCTTGGCCTGGCGCAGACGGATCGCGGTCGCGCGGTGACGCTCGGTCTCGCGCTCGATGTCGGAGCGCATCGACATGACGTTGGCGTAGTAAATCGCCATCCATGACATGTAGATCGTCGCCGACAGGATCGAGATCCAGCCGACCGGCGTCAGATGCGAGAGCGGCACGAGCTGCGGAAAACCATAGATGACATAGGCGGCGTAGAACGTGCCGATGTTGAGGGCGAACAGCCCGATCACCAGCAAGGGCTTGTCCGAGAGATAGAAGAAGCCGAGCAAGAGGCTGACGATCAGCCAGGGCAGGAAGGGCGAGGAGACGCCGCCATAGTGAAAGGCGCCAAACAGCGCGGTGAAGGCCAGAAGCTCCACCGAGATCAACGCGGCGAGCTGCAGATTGCGCGTCGCCTTCAGAAGAAACGGCAGGAGCCAGAACATCCAGGTGCTGACGATGATCGTCCAGCAGGCGAATCCCGGGTCGGGATCGGTCATGTACAGAAAGATTGAGATCGACTGCGACAGAAGCGGGCCGAACAGATGCGTGAAAACGAAATTCCGCGCCAGGCTCAGCTCGGATCGTTCGAATTTCGCGGCGTCCGGAATGAACCAGTCGATGTAGGCGTAGAGGTTACTCATGGAACCGTCTCTGCGAGGCCGCGTTCTGGCGCCCAAAGGCAGCTCTAGCCGACCCCCAGTTAAAAATCGGTCTCTACAGAGTTTGAAACAAAGCTTGCGGAACCATCGCTCGCTCTGCGGGAATGCGCGGCGATGGCATTTCATTTTGTCTCGCGAAAATTCGAATTGTTTAGTTGATTTACCGGCAATTAAGGCGCCTGCGGCATGATCTCCCTTGCGTGATGGCGGGCGCCGTCACGCTCCTCTTCGCATTTGCGGCCCCATCCGGCGGGCCAGGACCCGACAGGCCGCCATGGCTCTTTCCCTCCCGCTGTCGCAGGCTGCGCTGAACGACCTCGTCGACTGGTTCATCCCGGCGGAGATCGCCGGCGATCGCGAGATGCGCAAACAGGCGCGGATGTTCCTGATCAGCCATTTGTTCGGGCCGTTTCTCGGCAATGTCGTCCCGCTGGCGCTGTTCATCCTCGACCCGAACCCGGGCTACGCCGTCGCCGTTCTCGCCATCTCGATCTCGGGATTCTGGATCTTTCCCTTCGTTCTGCGCGCGATCGGCCATTACAATGTGCTGGCGCTGATCTCGATCCAGAACCTGATGTTCTGCATCCTGTGGAGCTGCTTCTTCTATGGCGGGGTCACCTCGCCCACCCTGCCCTGGGTGCTGACCATCCCGCTGCTGGCCTTCTTCTATCTCGGCTCGGCGCCGCGGCTGCGGCTGATCGTGCTGCTGATGTTCGCCCTGAATTTCATCGTGTTCTGGCTGTTCTCGATCGCCGGCAGCGCACCCGAGCCGAAACTCGACTTCGCCGCTTTGCAGGGGCTGGGACTGGTCTCGACGGTGGCGGCCTCGCTCTACGTCACCATGATGGCGCTGTTCTACGCCAAGGTCCTGGCCTCGCAGGGCGAGTTGGAGACGGAGATGCGCGGCCACCTCGCGACGGCGGCGGAGCTGCGCCGCGCAACCGAGGAGGCCGAGCGGGCAGGCGCGGCGAAGGCGGATTTCCTGGCCAAGATGAGCCATGAGCTGCGCACCCCGCTGAACGCCGTGATCGGCTACAGCCAGATCCTGCTCGAGGACGCGGCCGACGAGCAGGATGAGGAGATGGCGGCGGATCTGGAACGGATCCACAGCGCCGGCCATCATCTGCTGCGGCTGGTCAACGAAGTGCTCGACCTCTCGAAGATCGAGGCCGGCAAGATGGAACTGCATGAGGACAGGGTCGACATCCTGCCGCTGGTCGCGGATGCGGTCGCGCATTTCCGCCCCGCCGCAAGCCGCGCCGGCAATACGCTGGAGATGCTGGTTCCTGAGGAGATCGGCAGCATCACCTGCGACGGCGTCAAGCTGCGCCAGGCGCTGTTCCAGCTGCTGGACAACGCCGTCAAGTTCACCCATGGCGGCGCGATCACGGTCGGAGTCGAGCGCAGCAGCCGCGGCGGAGACCGGATTTCGCTCTGGGTGAAGGATACCGGCATCGGCATCTCGGCCGAGCATCTGCCCAAGCTGTTCGAGCATTTCACGGTCGGCGACGATTCCAGCGCCAGCAAGTACGGCGGAACCGGGCTTGGACTGGCGCTCGGCCGCAAGCTCTGCCGCCTGATGGGCGGGGA
>JBKBRD010000379.1:0-3414 GCA_046292405.1 Allobosea sp.
GGGCCGGCCAGCCGCTCGGCCAGCAAACGCGCGCCCCCCGGCGTGACCGTACGGTCGATGACCGAGAGCAGGCTGCCGGTCCGCTCGCCGCCCAGCGTGCGGGTCAGCTCGAGATTGGCGCGCGTCGCTGCGTCGATCAGCATGGTGGCGCTGCCGGCGTCGCGCACCGGCGGCGAGAGCGTCGGCCGCGCCCCGAACTGGGTGCGTTCGACATAGGCCAGCGCCGCCCCGGCCGCCGCGATCTCGGCGCGCGAGAAGCTGCCGAAGGCGTCGAGCGTGGCGACGCCGAAGAACTCCCTCAGCCGGCGTTCGGCCGAGGCCGCGTCGAGCCCTTCGCGGGCGAGCGGCGTCACCGGGATCGCCACCTCGCGCCAGAATTCCTTCAGCTCGGGATCGTCATGGATCGCATCGGGGCAGACGATCTCGCGCGGCTCGAGCCGGGCGAGCTCGATCGCCAGCCGGTCCTGCGCCGCTTCCATCACAGTGAAGCGCCCGGTCGAGATGTCGATCGCGGCAAGGCCGTAAAGCGAGGTGGAATCGCCGAGCCTGCGTCGCGCCATCGCCAGCAGCAGGCTGGCGCGCCCCGGTTCGAGCAGCCGCTCCTCGGTGATCGTGCCCGGCGTCACCAGCCGCACCACATCGCGCCGTACGACGGATTTGCCGCCGCGCTTGCGCGCCTCGGCCGGATCTTCAGTCTGTTCGCAGACGGCGACGCGGTGGCCGGCCCCGATCAGCCGCTGCAGATAATCGTCCGCCCGGTCCACCGGCACGCCGCACATGGCGATGTCTTCGCCGAGATGCTTGCCGCGCTTGGTCAGCACGATGCCGAGCGTGCGCGAGGCGATTTCCGCATCGGCGAAGAACAGCTCGTAGAAATCGCCCATCCGGTAGAACAGCAGGCAATCGGGATTGGCCGCCTTGATCTCGATATATTGCGCCATCATCGGCGTGACGCGGCCGACCTCGCCGGTCGGCGCGGCCGGAGCTTCGGCGTCGGAACGAATGTCGCTGGAACCATGCATCGGCGCGGACGCTAAACCAGCGGGCGCGCGGCAGGAACCGGTTTTGCGCGTCGCGCGCGCTTAGCCCACAGCCGGGCGCCCCAATATTTCGAGTGAGGCAAATCAGTGTCGAAAAAGATGCTTCGATCAGGAAGCGTCATTATCCTTTCTAAATCATTCTGCCCTAGAACCGAAGGCGCGCGAGCGCCCCGCTTGGATCGTTTCTGCTGATCATGCTGATCGAACTGCTACGAAGCCTGTCCTACCTGCTGATCGCTGCGGTGCTGGTGCCGCTGGCCTCGCAGGCGCTTGGCGAGCGCCATCTGCTCCGGCAGATCGTCATCGGCATCGTCTTCGCCATCGGCGGCTGTGTCAGCATGCTCGACCCCTTCTTTGTGAAGGAAGGCGTTTTCATCGATTCCCGCAATGTGGTGGCGGTGCTTGCGGGGCCGCTGGGCGGCCCTGTCACGACGCTGATCACCGGCTCGGCCCTGATCGCGCTGCGCGTCAGCCTGGGAGGAGCCGGCGTCATCGCGGGCTCCGTCGGCATCGCGATCTGCGCGCTCGCCGGTTTGGCCTATAGTCTTTATCTCAGCAGCCGACGCCAACAGATGCGGCTGCGGGACCATGCCTTGCTCGGCTTGATCGCGGGCGTTTCTCCCATGCTGATGTTGTCGCTCCTGGGCGATCCCGCTTTGGCCTGGCAGTTGGCGACGACCGCGGCCGGCCCGTCGGCGATGGTCATCTCGATCCTGGCCGCGATCCTCGTCGGCTCCATCATCAGCGCCGATCAGGAGCGGCTGGAGGCGCGCCGCCAGCTTGAGGCCTTCACCAGCAACGCGCCGGGCGCCCTGTTTAACAAGGTGATGAAGCCTGATGGGCGCATCTCCTACCGCTTCGCCCGCGGCGGCATCGAAAAGCTGCTGCCGGTCAGCTCCGACGAGGTCGATCGCGATCCCGCCGCCTGGCTGCAATGGATGGCGCCGGACGACCGTGTTCGCCTGCAGGAGGCCAATGCGATGCTGGCCCGGACGCGCAGCGTCGAGAACTGGCGCTTCGAATCGCGCCATGACCTGCCCGATGGGACGACGCGCTGGATCAGGAGCGACGCCGCGGCCCGGCTCTTGCCGGACGGTTCGATCTGCTGGGACGGAATTCTCAGCGACGTCACCCCCGAACGGCGCCTGGAAAGCCAGCAGCGCGAGGAGGAAGACCGCCGCCGGGCCGCGCTCGAGGAGCTGGCGACCCAGCTCGAGCTCACCGTCGGCCAGGCGTTGAACGAGGTCGGCAGCTCCATGGTGGGGATGCATGAAGCCGCCAGCCAGCTCGCCGCCAGCGCCGACAAGACGACGATCCGGGCGGTCGATGTCACCCGCGAGGCGGAGGCCGCCTCCCAACGCGTGATCAGCGTCGCCGTGGCGGCCGAGGAGATCCACGCCTCCATCCGCGAACTGACGCGGCAGACCAGCCATGCCAACGAGACCGTGCGCGCCGCGGCGAGCTATGTGCGCACCACCCGCCGCGACGTAGCGGGTCTCAACGAGGCGGCCGACAAGGTCAGCGCCGTGCTCAACGTCATCGAGGAAATCGCCCAGCGCACCAATCTGCTGGCGTTGAACGCCACCATCGAGGCCGCCCGCGCCGGCGCGGCGGGTCGCGGCTTCGCCGTGGTGGCGGGAGAGGTCAAGAGCCTGGCCGAGCAGACCCAGAAGGCGACCCGCGACATTTCCGAGACGCTGCAGGACATCCGCGCCGCCACCGCGACCACCTCCGAAGCCGTGGCCCAGATCGAGGGCACGATGACCACGATCGAGGACACCTCCGGCATCGTCGCCGACGTCGTCAGCCGCCAGGCCGGCATCGCCTCGGCCATCGCCGCCGACGCCCAGGCCGTCGCCGGCAGCACCAGCAGCGTCACCCAGAGCGTCGGCTCGGTCAGCGGCGAGGCGCGCCTGACCGGCGAGGCCGCGGCGCGCGTCGTCGAGGCCAGCAGCCGCGTCAGCGAGCAGACCGTGGCGCTCGACCGCTATGTCGGCGATTTCGTTCGCAGCGTGCGCGGCCGCCTCTGACATTGCCCATCCAAGCATGGCGACCGGGCGCAGCGTCTCCCTTGTGGCGCGCTGGGGGCTTGCCTATGGTCCGCCTCCACATGGAAGATCGGCGCGGAACGCCAATGCGCCCGGTCTCTCCCAAGAAGACTGACATCCCGCCGCCACGCCGCTGAAGAGGGCTGGCGAACTGGTTCTTGGAAACGCGCGAAAAAGAGCTCATCGATGACCGAACGCCCGCCGATCAAACACGCCCGCCCCACCTTCACCGACCAGGAGGCGCTGCTGTTCCACTCGCAGGGGCGGCCGGGCAAGCTCGAGATCATCCCGACCAAGCCGATGGCGACGCAGCGCGACCTTTCGCT
>JBKBRD010000380.1:0-3414 GCA_046292405.1 Allobosea sp.
GAGGCGATCGAGGGCGTGCGCGTGCTCGATCTCTTCGCCGGCACCGGAGCGCTGGCCTTCGAGGCCTTGTCGCGCGGCGCGTCCTTCGCGCTGCTGGTGGATGACGGCACGGAGGCGCGCGGCCTGATCCGCGAGAACCAGATGGCGCTCGGCCTCGCCGGGCACAGCCGCGTCTTCCGCCGCGACGCGACCAAGCTCGGTCCGATCAGCGGCATGCCGCCCTTCGAACTCGTCTTCTGCGACCCGCCCTATCGCAAGGGGCTGGGGGAGATCGCCCTGCGCTCGGCGCAGGATGGCGGCTGGCTGGCGCCGCACGCGCTCATCGTCTGGGAAGAGGCCGGCGATGTCGAGCTGACGCCACCCGAGGGCTTCACGCTGATCGAGCGCCGCGACTATGGCGAGACGCAGGTGCTGCTGCTGCGCGCCGCCTAGCGCGGTGTCCGATCTGACTGAATCGGATCGGCCGCTCCAACTCCTTGTTTTGTCGCTTCATCTTCTCCATCAACCGGTATCCGCGCGATGGGATGACGCCCTCGCCCGGGACGTCAGGGGACGCGGTCGAGCACCGGCAGGATTGCCGTCACGCTCCGAAGCCGGCTGATGATCGGGTCGTTTCCGGCAAGGCGTTCGCGGCGATCGGCCATGCCGTTCTCGCCGCCATTCCAAATCTGCACGAAGCGTGGAAAATCGCCCCTGTCGGCCCAGCGCAGGATGGTCTTCCACTGGCAGAAGGCGGCCAGGATCGCCGGCTGGTGCTGCGGCAGCGTCGCGAGCGCGGGCTCCTCGACGAGGTCGAGGCCGCAGCGTCTGCCGACCTCGGCGTAGCCGTCGCGCCCGGTGATCTGCGGGCAGCCGCGACCGATATAGCGCGAGCCGTCATCCGTGCCCGGCCGGTTGCCCATGCGGCCGCCATAGATCTCGTCGAAAGCTTTCAGCTGCCAGCCCTTCGCCGTGCCGAAACGACGGCGCACGGCGGCAGCGTCGGCGAAGCGCGTGTCGAAAACCTCGGCCATCCGTTCGGCGGTGTAGTTGATGTTCTCGGTGAGGTTGCGAATGGTGAAGCCGCCGCACTCATGCTCGACATTGGCGAGGGGGTAGGCGAGGCGGGTGCGCGTCGCGGTGATGCCGGCCTCGTCGAGAAGGGCGGCCTGCGCGACGAAGGCTGCGATGATGGCGTCCGGCGCCTTCGGAAACAAGGCGCGCCAGTCCTCGGCTGCGATGGTGAGCGACATGTTTCCCCCCGGAACAATGGTCTCGCTGTGCGGTGTCTTTAGTCCGTGTCAGGGCTTGAGGATGATCTCGTGGCGTGTCGGCGCCGCCTCGTCGACATTGTCGTAGAGCACCAGCACGGTCAGTTTCTCGGCGCTCTCGGCGAGGATGACGACGGTCTCGGCCTTTGCCGTCTCGCCCTTGGCGCTCTTCGCGGCGGAACCGACCGGCATCGCCTTGCCGATCGTCCAGGCGCCGTCGACCTGCCGAAGCAGGCGCAGCGCATAGGGCACGCCGGCCTGTTCGAGCGTCGGCCCCGCCAGCACCAGGAGCTCGCCATTCGCCAATGCAGCGAGATCGCGGATGCCGGCATCGGGGCCGAGATCGAGCCGGATCGGCGCGGGCATGGCGCCCGCCAGCTTCGCGCCGCCCGGCGCAAACAGGGCGGATACGGAGACCGGGATGATGACGGCGTCCCGCGCGCCATCGGCGGCGCCGGGTCGTGGCAGCAACGGGGTGCGCAGCCCGGCATAGAGCGTGTCGCCGATGACGGCCAAGCCCTCGATATTGGTTCCGCTCGCCTTCTCCTTGCCGAAGGCGTCCTTCACCAAGCTTGCCGCCAGCGCGTCCGACAAGCGCCAGCTTCGCTCGATGCTTGGGCTGTCGGGAATGGTTTCGCCGGCCAGCCCGATCCGTGAGACGAGATAGCTCGACGCCTTGAACTTGCCGCCGCCGGTGCAGGAATGGGAGCCGACGACGTAGAGATATCCGCCCGCGCGGGCGATCCCCTCGCCATCGGCCTCGTTGAACTTGCCGGCGCCATCGGGACACGCGACGACCGGGCGCGCGCCGAGGATGGGCTGGCTCGCTTCGTCCTTGCCGATGAGCGGCACGGCCCGGCCCATTGGCCTGAGCCTGTCGCCGGCCAGGACCGCCACCTCCGCCGCACGCTCCTCGTCATTGACGACGAGGCATTGGCGCTGGCTGTCGGCCGACGAACCCAGGCAGGCCATGCCGCTGACGCCGCGCGGCTGCTTGCCGAAAAATCGGCCTTCGACCGCGAGAGGCGCGCCCCGATCGATCGAGTCCGCGAGCGCCGCAGGCAGCGTCGCGCTGCCCAGGACAGCAGCCAGGGATGCGCAGAGGAGCCGGGCGACCGTGAGCTGCATGACGACAACCCTCAACGAGAGAAATAACATGATAGCACAACTTTAAGTATATTGTAAGACGGTTCGAAACAGATCCTGGAGGGCGCTCCGGCTCCGCCGCGACCGGGCCTCAGCGCCGTCCGAACAGGCGCTCGATATCGGCAAGCTTCAGTTCGACATAGGTTGGGCGGCCATGGTTGCACTGGCCGGCATTGGGCGTGACCTCCATCTCCCGCAACAGCGCATCCATCTCCTCAGGTCGCATGCGTCGTCCGGCGCGAACCGAATGATGACAGGCCATCGTCGCCAGCACATGGTCGAGCCGGCGCTCCAGCGGCAGGGCGGAGCCGTCCTCCGCCAGCGCATCGGCGACATCGCGCACCAGACGCTGCAGATTGCCGCCGGCCAGCGCGCTGGGCGCCTCGCGCACCAGCACGGCGCCGGGGCCGAAGCTCTCGAGAACGAGGCCGAGCGAAGCGAGATCCAGCGCCGCGACAATCAAGCGGTCGGCGTCGACGGGATCGAGCTCGACGACCTCGGGCAGCAGCAGCGCCTGGCGGGCGACGCCGTTGCGGGCGCGCTCCGCCTTCAGCCGCTCATAGACCAGCCGTTCATGCGCGGCGTGCTGGTCGATCAGGACGATTCCCTCGCGCGTCTGGGCGACGATATAGGTTCCGTGAAGCTGCGCCCGCGCCGCGCCGAGCGGACGGTCGAAGCTGTCGGGGTCAGGCTCGGCCGCGTGGGCGCGCGCATCGGCCGAGGGCGTCACCGCTTCGAAGCTCGCCTGCGGCGCGTCGCTGAACCCCTCCGACGGCCGTGGCCAGGCGGGCGCGGCCGCGAAGCCCGGCCGCTGCATCGCCCCGAAGCGCCCGCTCGAAACCACGGTCCGGAAGGCCTCGAGCGTGCGGGCGCCGCCGGTGGTCGTCGCCCTGTGCCCGGCCTCGGCCAAAGCCGCCTTCAGCCCGGAGACGACGAGGCTGCGCACCAGGCCGGGGTCGCGGAAGCGAACCTCGCTCTTGGCCGGGTGGACATTGACGTCGACGAGGCGGGGATCGCA
>JBKBRD010000381.1:0-3397 GCA_046292405.1 Allobosea sp.
GACGTCGACGCGCAATTGCGGAATGCGGACCTGCCGCTCGATCTGCAGGTCGACCAGGCCCGGCACGGCGGCGAGGCGCTCGCGCAGGGTCTCGGACAGGCTGCGGATGGTGTCGAGATCCTCGCCATAGACTTTCAGCGCGATCTGCGCCCGCACGCCCGACAGCATGTGGTCAAGCCGGTGACTGATCGGCTGGCCGATATTCACCGAGACCGGCAGCACGCTGAGCGCCGCCCGGATATCGGCATAGACGGCTTCCTTCGGCCGCTGCGAGCGGTGCAGGTCGATATCGACTTCCGAGGAATGCACGCCCTCCGCATGCTCGTCGAGTTCGGCGCGGCCCGTGCGGCGCCCGATTGATTTCACCTCCGGCACCTTCATTACCAGCTGCTCGGCGATCAGGCCCAGCCTGTGGCTCTCAGCCAGCGACATGCCGGGATTATACTGCAGCGAGACCACGAGCGTGCCTTCGTTGAACGGCGGCAGGAAGGTACGCGGCAGCAGCGTCGCGCCATAGACGGCCAGCCCGACGGCGACGGCGACCGTCGCCACGATCGGGCCCCGCGTCTCGAAGGCCCAGCGCAGCAGCGCCGCATTGCCGCGCTTGAGATGGCGGACGACGAAGGAATCGCGCTCATGCCCGCCCGCCGCGCCCGACAGGAGATAATAGGCCATGACCGGCGTGAGGGTGATCGAGACGATCAGCGAGGCCAGGATCGAGACGATGTAGGCGACGCCGAGCGGCGCGAACAGACGCCCCTCGATGCCCGACAGGGCGAAAAGCGGGATGAAGACGAGGATGATGATCGCCGTCGCATAGACGATGCCCGAGCGCACCTCCTGCGAGGCCGCCGCGATGACCGCGAGCGCCGGCTGCGGCGCGGCGCTTTCGCGGTTCTGCTTCAGCCGGCGCAGAATATTCTCGACGTCCACGACCGCATCGTCGACGAGCTCGCCGATGGCGATGGCGAGCCCGCCCAGCGTCATCGTGTTGATCGTCAGTCCGAAGGCGTGGAAGACCAGAACCGTCGTCAGGATCGAGACCGGGATCGCGGTCAGCGAAATCAGGGTCGCGCGCAGGTTCATCAGGAACAGCAGGAGGATCACCGCGACGACGGCGGCCGCCTCCAGCAGCACGCGTTCGACATTGGCGATCGAGGTTTCGATGAAGCTCGCCTGCCGGAACTGGACATTGGTCGCCGAGATGCCGGCGGGCAGCGTCTTCTGGATCTCGGCCAGCGCCGTCTCGATCTGCCGCGTCAGGGAGACGGTGTCGGCGTCGGGCTGCTTCTGGATGCCGATAATCACCGCCGGCTTGCCCTGGAAGCCGGCGTCGCCCCGCTTCACCCGCGCCGCGAACTCGACCTGCGCCAGCTGGTGAAGCAGGATCGATTGGCCCTGGCGCTGCAGCACCACCGTGTTGCGCAGATCGTCCAGCCTCCGGGTCAGCCCGACATTGCGGATCAGGTACTCGCGGCCCTGCTGATCGACGAAACCGCCGCCCGTATTGGTGCCGAAGCGCATGATCGCCGCTTCGAGCTGCTCATGCGTGACGTCGAGCGCCTGCAGCGCCGCCACATGTGGCGTGATCCGGTATTGCCGGACCTCGCCGCCGATCGGGATCACCTGCGAGACGCCGGCGATCGTCAAGAGCTGCGGCCGGATGGTGAAATCCGCGATCTCGCGGACCTCCATGGGCGAGGCGCGCTCGGCCGTGACGGCCACCAGCATGATCTCGCCCATGATCGAGGAGACCGGCCCCATCTGCGGGTTGAGGCCCGGCGGCAATTGTTCGCGCACCAGCGACAGCCGCTCGGCGACGAGCTGGCGCGAGCGGTAGATGTCGGTCCCCCAATCGAATTCGATTGAGGTGACCGACAGGCCGACGCCCGAGACGGAACGCACGCGCAGCACGCCCGGCATGCCGTTCATCGCCGTTTCCAGCGGGTAGCTGACGAGTTGCTCGACCTCCTGCGGGGCCAGGCCATCGGCCTCGGTCATCAGGGTCACGGTCGGCCGGTTGAGGTCCGGGAAGACGTCGACCGGCACGCGCGGCAGCACATAGGAGCCATAGGCGACGAGCACCAGCGCCGCGGCGATGACGAAGAGCCGGTTGCGCAGGCTGGCCGAGACGAGGAGGTTGAACATCGAAAACGCCCCTCTCAGCGGATCTGGTTGAGGTGGTCGGCGCCGCTGACGACGATGCGGTCGCCGGTTTCGATCCCGGCGAGCACGAGCATGCGCGTCGCGTCGAAAGGCTCGGCGCGAACCGGCTTGGCCGCGAAGCGCTCGGGATCGGTATGGCGCCAGACCAGCGCCTCGCCATTGGCCCCGCGCAGGACGGCGTCTCGCGGTATGATGACCCCGGTGACGGCAGCGCCGTTCTGCGCCGTCACGCGCACCGGCTGGCCGATGGAGATCGCAGTAGGCGCACCCTCAACTGCGAACTGGACGAGCGTCGCCTGCTGCTGCAAGGCCCGGCCGAAGCCGCGAAACGACAGAGCGAGCGGCTTGCCGCTGGGCAGCAGCGCCGAAGCGGCGCCCAGCTGCGCGGGATCGATATCGCCATAGGACAGCGCCTCGACCCAGAGGCTGGCGGGATCGAGAATCTGGAAGACGACGTCCTGCGAGCCGACGACCTGCCCGGCCACGACGCGGATGGCGGAGACCACCCCATCCAGCGGCGCGCGCAGCACCTCGGGCTCGACCCTGATGCGCCCGACGATCTCGCGCCGCTTCGCCAGGCCCGCGAGCTCGACCTCGGCATCCGCCACCTGGCTTTGCGGCGCGATGGCGCGTTCGGCGAGACCGCGCAGGCGCTTGAGCTTGGTCTCGACCATGGCGATCTGCTGTTCGATCTCGCCGACGCGCTCGGCGATGGTGGTGCGGTCGGCCTGCGGCACCGCCTGCTCGACGATGGCCAGGACCTCCCCCCGCCGCACCGGCTGGCCGAGGCGCGGCAGGCCGCCCTCGGGCGCGATGATCCTGCCGCCGGTGATGCTCTGGACCTGGCCCGAGCGGTTGGGGTCGGCGATCACGCGCCCCACCAGCGTGACGCTCTTGCTGGCCGGTTCGGGTTTCGCCAGCTGCGTGCGCACGGCGAGCAGCCTTTGCGTCGGCTTCGGCACGAAGACCGAGCCATCCGGCAGGCGCCGCGGCGCATCCCCGGTTGGAAGCGCCAGCTTGGCGCCCTCCCCGTGATCGTGACCTTCATGAGCGGTCGCCAGGGCCGTGCCGGCGATGAGCAGCAAGGCGGCCAGGCCGAACGCCCTTGCGGCCGGACGGCCGCTGCGCAGGCCTGCGCCGAGCAGAAGCCCCACGCCCAGCGCAGCCCCCGCGGCGAGATGTAAAGTCGGCACGGGGCGCCCGGCGATCGTCACCGTCTGCGCCGGCGAGG
>JBKBRD010000382.1:0-3397 GCA_046292405.1 Allobosea sp.
TTGGACGTGCCGTTATGCTCGTGTAGCACGCCGGCCTCGACCAGCGACTTCACGTTCATCTGCGCGCCGCGGTAGGTCACGCCGAGATGCGCTGCGAGTTGCGGAATGCTGACCACCGGCGTCTTGAACAGCAGATCGACGATCGTCAAAAGATTGGCGGAGCGACCAGCCTGTTGCAGCCGAGCGCGGTAGCGTTGCTCGACCTGGCGGAGGCGATCGGCTGTGTCGATCGCCTGTCTTGCCGCATCGGCGACGGCGTCGAGGAAGAAGCGGATCCATCCCAGCCAATCGCCGCCCTGTGACACTGCATACATCCGGTCGATATATTCGTCCTTTCGCCCTTCGAGCGTCGGGCTGAGGTAAAGAGTCGGATGCCGGATCAGCCCCGCATGGAACAGGTGAAGCGTGATGAGCATGCGCCCGACCCGGCCATTGCCGTCCGTGAAAGGGTGTATCGTCTCGAATTGGTAATGCAGCAGCGCCGCGTCGATGAGCGTGTGGATCGTCGGCTTCGGCGCGTGAATGAAGCGCTCCATATCATCGAGGCAGGACAGCGTTTCCGAAGGCGGAGGGGGCACGAACCGCGCGCGCTCGATCTCATAAGCGCCGATGAAATTCTGGCTGCGCTTGAACTCGCCGGCCTGCACGCTCGCGCCACGATGCCTTGCAACACCGCCCAGCAGACGGCGATGTGCGTCTCGCAACGTCCGCAACGAGAGCGGCACCCGTTCGAGGCTGGCGATCGCTTCGCTCAACGCCAGACGGTAGTTGAGCACCTCGCGCGTGTCGGGAGCGCGGTTCTCCTCCCCTGCGCCGGCTTCGACGAGCAACAGGTCGTCGAGCGTCGTATAAGTGCCTTCCATGCTCGAAGAGGTCAGCGCTTCCTGCGCCTGCAAAGGGCGTATCAGCAAATAAGGGTCCGGCAAGAGACGGCCGATCCCGTTCAGCTCTCCCACGGCTGCGGAGGCCTCAGCCAATGTCGCGCCCAGGCTGGCCCGTGTCGCCTCGTCCAGAGTCGGAGGCAGCGGATTTGGTACGAACGCCCACTGCCCGCGTTCCGTCGGAACGAGGCGACCGCTGGGTGATCGAGCGAAGTCAGCTTTGTGCATAGGTATAATCCCGCCTTCGTCGATTATACAAAAACGCCGTTTTGTACAATCGCTCGGCCGGAGATGAGAGACATGTATCAGCCGCTCACCCCGCGCCCCCGCCCGCCGTCTTCAGCCAGGCGGCGCCGCAGGCCTTGGCGAGTTCGCGCACCCGCAGGATATAGCTCTGGCGCTCGGTGACCGAGATCACGCCGCGCGCATCGAGCAGGTTGAAGGCGTGACCGGCCTTGAGGCACTGATCATAGGCTGGCTGGACCATCAAATGACGCTCGCCGCTGTCGCCCTTGTCGAGCAGGGAGCGGCACTCGCTCTCCGCTTCGGCGAAGCGGGTGAACAGCGCCGCAGTGTCGGCGTGCTCGAAATTGTAACGCGAGTATTCCTGCTCGGCCTGCAGAAACACCTCCCGGTATGTGACCTTGTCATCACCCTCGAGCCCGTTGAAGTTGAGCTCCATGATGCTCTCGACGTTCTGCAGATAGCATGCGAGCCGCTCGAGCCCGTAGGTCAGCTCGCCCGAAACCGGGGCGCACTCGATGCCCGCCACCTGCTGAAAATAGGTGAACTGGCTGACCTCCATGCCGTCGCACCAGCACTCCCAGCCCAGCCCCCAGGCGCCCAAAGTCGGGTTTTCCCAATCATCCTCGACGAAGCGGATGTCGTGCAGCAGCACGTCGATGCCGATCGCCTTCAGGGAGTCGAGATAGAGCTCCTGCAGGTTGGGTGGGTTTGGTTTCAGAATAACCTGGAACTGATAGTAGTGCTGGAGGCGGTTCGGATTTTCGCCATAGCGCCCGTCCTTCGGTCGACGGGAGGGCTGGACATAGGCCGCCTTCCAGGGCCGCGGTCCCAGCGAACGCAGCATCGTGCCGGGATGCGAGGTGCCGGCGCCGACCTCCATGTCATAAGGTTGCAGCACGACGCAGCCGCGTTCCGCCCAGAAGCGCTGCAGCGTCAGGAGCAGCCCCTGGAAGGAGCGGGTCGGGTCCATCGCCGCGGCCGCGCCGGAGAGATGCTGAGCAGGATGTGCCACGGGGTGAGGCCTTGTGATCTGCGGGAATTGCCGCGTGCTTAGGGGTTGCGGCGCATTCCGGTCAAGTTCGCGCGCCAGTCTGCCTGCTCCGGCGACGCCCGCCAAGGAACCGCGGCAGACAGGTTTCGTTCATTTGTGAATGGCTAGTTTCAGTCAACCGCACGATCCGCGGCGTTCGGGGGCGAGCGCTTGAGCCGGAAAGGCGGTCTCGTTCAGCAGGAGCCTAGACATGCTGTCATCTCGTCTCGTCGCCGCAGCCTTCGGCGCCCTCACCCTCGCCGGGGCCGCGCTCGGCAGCGCGCCCGCCAGCGCGGCGCCCGTCGCCGCGATGCCGCTGCAGATGGAGCAGTCCGGCAATCTGGTGGAGCAGGCCCAGTATTATTATGGGCCGCGACGCTATTACGGCCCCCGGCGCTATTACGGCCGCCCGGTCTATCGTCCGCGCTGCTTCTTCGTCGATCGTCGCGTCTGGAACGGGTATCGCTGGGTGATCCGCCCCGTCCGCGTCTGCCGCTGAGGCGCGAGGTCTGGCCTCGGCGCCAGATGACAATTGGCTGAACGGCGCAGTCCTGCCCCGTTCAGCTTCACCTGGCTAGATTTGGTTCAGCTTCGGCGCACGGCTTCACCATCGCCAGCCGCCATGAGGAGGATCGGATTTATGTTTCGCAAACTCATCTTGACTCTGTCTGCCGCCGCAGGCCTTGCCCTTGCAGGGGCGCCCGCCAATTCTGCGCCGGTCGGCGCGGCCGGGGCGGCGCTCGAGCAGCCCGCCGGGCTGGTCGAACAGGCGCAGTATTTCTATGGACCGCGGCCCTATTACGGCCCGCCGCGGCGGTTCTACGGGCCGCGCCCCTATTACGGCCCACGCCATTACGGTCCGAGGCGCTTTTACGGCCCGCGCCCCTATTACGGGCCGCCGCGCTACTACCGTCCGCGCCCCTATTACGCGCCACGCCCGTATTACTGGTGAGCTAAAGCATCATCCCATCAAATGGGTACCGGTTGATGGATCAGATGATGCGACACAACAAAGGGATAAAGCGGCCGATCTGATCCAGTCAGATCGGCCGCTCTAGTCCGGAGCCAGGCGCAGCAGGCCGCGATGCAGAGCTTCGCTTGCGGCCGATGGCGCGCCATCCGCGTCATGAAGGGCGAAAGCCGGCAGGATCGCTGCCGGCTTTCTGCTGTTGAGCACGGCGCTGACGAGGATGCGGATCGCCGGACGGTCGGGACGGGCATGGACCGGGCGCAGCGTCAG
>JBKBRD010000383.1:0-3395 GCA_046292405.1 Allobosea sp.
GCCCGGGACGACGGTCTGTGCGCTCAGTCGCGCAGGAGTTCGTTGATGCCGGTCTTGGAGCGCGTCTGCGCGTCGACGGTCTTGACGATGACTGCGCAGGAGAGAGACGGGCCGGGCGTGCCGTCCGGGAACGGCTTGCCGGGCAGCGAGCCCGGCACCACCACCGAATAGGGCGGCACCTTGCCGATATGGACCTGGCCGGTGGCGCGATCGACGATCTTGGTCGAGGCCGAGATGAAGACGCCCATCGACAGAACCGAGCCCTCGCCGACGATGACGCCCTCGACCACTTCCGAGCGGGCGCCGATGAAGCAATTGTCCTCGATGATCGTCGGGTTGGCCTGCAGCGGCTCGAGCACGCCGCCGATGCCGACGCCGCCGGAGAGATGCACGTTCTTGCCGATCTGCGCGCAGGACCCGACGGTCGCCCAGGTGTCGACCATGGTGCCGCTGTCGACATAGGCCCCGATATTGACGAATGACGGCATCAGCACGACGTTGGGCGCCAGGAAGCTGCCCTTGCGCGCCGCCGCCGGCGGCACGACGCGGAAGCCGGCGGCGCGGAAGCGGTTCTCGCCCCAGCCTGCAAATTTCGACGGGACCTTGTCCCAGAACACGGCGTCGCCGGGGCCGTTGGCGATGATCATATTGTCGGTCAGGCGGAAGGAGAGCAGCACGGCCTTCTTGAGCCACTGATGCACCACCCAGTCGGCCCCGACCTTCTCGGCGACGCGGGCCTCTCCGGCGTCGAGCAGCTCGATCGCCTGCTCGACGGCCTCGCGCACCGCCCCTTGCGTGCTGATGCCGATATCGGCGCGGGCCTCCCAGGCGGCGTCGATGGTGGCGGCAAGATCGGTCAGTGACATCGGGGTTGCTCCGGCGCTGCGAATGGCCGCGGAGCGATGGCGGATGAGCGGCGCGCCGTCAAGGTTTGCGCGCGGACGCGCGCCCTCTTGATCCTGCGCCGGACAACCGCAAAATCTATAGCCGACGGCAAAGACATGTATGGTGCGGACATGAGCTTGCACACGCGCCCCGAATCCCCCGGCGGGCTGATCGAGACCGATCAGCGCTCGCGCGAGATCTTTCGCCAGATCGTCGATGGCTATCTCGCCACCGGCGAACCTGTCGGCTCGCGCAATATCGCCCGGCTGCTGCCGATGACGCTTTCGCCGGCGACGGTGCGCAACGTCATGACCGATCTGGAGCTGGCGGGGCTGATCTACGCGCCCCACACCTCGGCCGGGCGGCTGCCGACGGAGCGGGGCCTGCGCTTCTTCGTCGACGCGATGATGGAGGTCGGCAATCTGACCTCGGATGAACGCTCGCGCATGGAGGCGCAGATCCGGGCCGCGTCGAGCCACCGCACGCTGGACGCGACGCTGACGGAAGCCTCGGCGATGCTGTCTGGCCTGTCGCGCGGAGCCGGCGTCGTCGTCACCACCAAGGCCAATGCCCGGCTGAAGCACATCGAGTTCGTGCGGCTCGACCCCGCCCGCGCGCTCGTCGTGCTCGTCGCCGATGACGGCACGGTCGAGAACCGGCTGCTGGCGCTGCCGCCCGGCCTGCCGGCCTCGGGGCTGACGGAGGCGGCGAATTTCCTCAACGCCCGCATCATGGGCAAGACACTCGGCGATCTGCGCCAGGAGATCGCGCAATACCGCGCCGAGATGGAGCGCGAGCTCGACACGCTGACGGCGCGGCTGGTCGAGAGCGGCATCGCCACCTCGTCTGGCCCGAGCAATGACCGCCACCTCATCGTCCGAGGCCAGGCCAATCTGCTGGAGGACCTCAAGGCGCAGGACGATCTCGAGCGCATCCGCCTGCTCTTCGGCGACCTCGAGACGCAGACGGACGTGATCGACCTGCTGACGCGGGCGGAAGCCGGCGATGGCGTGCGCATCTTCATCGGCTCGGAAAACAAGCTGTTCTCGATGTCGGGCTCGTCGATGGTGGCGGCGCCCTTCCGCGACTCGGAACAGCGCATCGTCGGCGTGGTCGGCATCATCGGCCCGACGCGGCTGAACTATGCGCGGATCGTGCCGATGGTCGACTACACCGCGAAGGTCGTGGGGCGGCTGCTGGACGGCGGGCGGTAGCGAAAGCAGCGTCGTGGTGCTATCTATCACTGATAGGTATCAACCCGGAGGGCGCCATGAGGACAGCAAAGTCGAAGGCTGCCCCGAAGGCGACCTCCACCCCTGGCCAGGCGAAGATTTTCTGGACTGGGCGCTCGCAGGCGGTGCGCCTGCCCAAGGAATTCAGATTCGAGGGGCAGGCCGTGCGCATCAAGCGAGAGGGCCGCAGGGTTGTGCTGGAGCCAATCGAGGATGAATGGGCTTGGCTGGCTCAGTTAAGCGGGCGGGTCGATCCCGATTTCGAGGCCGCGGTCAACGAGGAGGTTCCACAGCAGGAAAGACCTGAGCTGGAAGATCTTTTCAAATGACTTACCTGCTCGATAGCAACGTCGTTATCGGCATCATGAAATTCAATCCGAAAATCCTCGCGCGACTGCAGGAACAAGAGATCTCGGACTGCGCGATCTCCAGCCTCGTCCTGCATAAGCTTTACTTCGGAGCCTACAAGAGTGATCGACAATCCGCCAACCTTGCTGATGTCGACGTGCTGGCCTTTGAAGTGCTCGACTTCGATCGCAACGACGCCCGCCGCGCCGGCGAGATCCGCGCGAGCTTGCGCGCGCGCGGCGCGCCGATCGGCCCCTATGATGTCCTGATCGCCGGGCAGGCGCTGGCGCGCGGGCTCATCCTCGTCACCCGCAACGTCGCTGAATTCTCGCGGGTCGAGGGGCTGCGGGTCGAAAACTGGCAAGGCTGACGCTGCGAACGGCATTGGCTTGATCAGCTTATCGGGCTAACGGTGCAGCCAAATCCCATGCGCGAGAGCCCCATGACCGACACCCTGCCCGATCGCCTCTCCTCCAATCCCAACAGCCCCTTCTACAATGAGGAGCTGCTGGCGCAGGATATCGGCGTGCGCTTCAAGGGCGTCGACAAGACCAATGTCGAGGAATATTGCGTCAGCGAAGGCTGGGTCCGGCTCACCGCCGGCAACGCCAAGGACCGCTTCGGCAACCCGATGACGGTGAAGCTGAAAGGCACGGTCGAGCCGTATTTCCGCAAGCCGGCCGAGGGCTGAGCCGGCTCGGGTCGCTCCCCCCTCGGCGGGCGTTTCCCGAGCTAGCTGGCGCGTCCTTCGAGACGCGCCTGCGGCGCTCCTCAGGACGAGGGCTGTTGGGGCCGGTCTAACTCAGCCCAGCGCCTTCAGCGCAGATCCTTGTAGAAGAAGGTCGAGGCGCAATCGCTGCCGTCGGGCATCAGCGCATAGCGCGGAATGGCGCCGAGCTCCGTCCAGCCCAGCCTAGCGTAGAGACGGCG
>JBKBRD010000384.1:0-3391 GCA_046292405.1 Allobosea sp.
TGGCAGGAGACCACCGAATACTACCCCGGCGGCTATACTACGACCTTCACCTGGTTGCGGTGGGGCGATGGCCGGATCATCAATCTCGAGACGCCCGCCCCTGCGAACAGGTGCCCGGCGCTGGCCTTCGAAGTGCTCAACCCCAAGCGCGGCGAGCCACGCTGCGTCGGGCATGTTCCGCCCTATTCCCCACCGTGACCGCCTGGCTGGATGAAGCGCGGCGGCATCGGCCGCGAGCGCTCGGGTCCGCTTGATGGATGCCATGCCGCCTTGTCATGAGACAGCCGGCACGCATGGGCGTTAGGCTCCAGCCCGCCTCAGGGGAGCCCCGCCATGTCCGCCATCACCGTCCGCCCGATCGTCTCAGCCGACCGCGCTGCCTGGACGCCGCTGTGGCGGGCCTATCTCGCCTTCTACAAGACGGAGCTGCCCGACGCGATCTACGACCATGCCTTCGCGCGACTGACCGGACCCGACCCGAGCATGGGCGGCTTCATCGCCGAGCGCGACGGCCAGGCCATCGGCATCGTCCACTGGGTGCTGCACCGCACCTTCTGGAGCCAAAAGGATATGTGCTACCTGCAGGATCTGTTCACGGTCGAGGCGGCGCGCGGCAGCGGCGCGGGCCGCAAGCTGATCGAGGCGGTGCGGGAACGGGCGAAACAGCTCGATTGCCTGCGCGTCTACTGGCAGACGCATGAGAGCAACACGCAGGCTCAGGCGCTTTATGACAGCCTGGCCGAAAAAAGCGGCTTCATCGTCTATCGGCAGGCGCTGGGCTGAGCGGCCTCGCGCCGTCAGGCGGCGTGATGGATGCGGCTGACCGTCTCGGCCGCCTCGACCAAGGCCGCAGTCATGGTCGCGCATGAATAGGGCTTGCCGAGGAACGACGTGGCCGACGGCAATTCCGCATTGGCCGGCAGGATGCGACCCGAGGTGACGATGATCGCGACCGGCGGCCAGCGCTTGCGCACCGCCGCTGCAAGCTTGAGCCCGTTCATCGAGCCCGGCATCTCGATATCGGTCACCAGGATACGGATGGCGCCGTGCGCTTCGAGCAGCGTGATCGCCTCATCCGCATCGGCGGCTTCCAGCACGATATAGCCGGAATCGCGCACGAGATCCGCCAGATCCATCCTGATGATGGGCTCGTCATCCACGACCAACACAGTGATTTGCGACATTGACGAAAAATTTCATTGAGAAGTCAAAACCGCCCATCGTCAAAATAGTTCACTATTTTTATTTCTAAATATGCTAGATCACATCAATATTGTCCGAAAACGGCGACGGATACATTGAAAACGTTACATAAAGCGACTTTTCCTGTCGAGCCGACGCGCTGGGCCTCGCGGCATCTGCGACTGGCGATCGACGCGGCGGGCATCGCCTTGTGGTCGTGGAACGTCGACAGCTACCAATTCACCATGGACAGCCACGGCTTCGAACTTTGGGACCTGCCGCCCGCGCCCGTCGTGGTGTTCGAGGAGTTGTCGGCAAAGATCCATCCCGCCGATCGCGACCGTGTGCGCGAGGCGTTCGCGGCGACGCGGGGCATTGTCGGCCCCTATGAGATCGACTTCCGCATCATGGTCGGCGAGGTGATCAAGTGGATCTCGGCGCGCGGCCAGGGCGACGACGCCGACATTCAGGGGCGCGTGATGTTCGGCGTCTTCCTCGACGTGACCGGCCGCAAGCAGGCGGAGGAAGCCAACGAGCTTCTGGCCGGCGAGATGAGCCACCGCGTCAAGAACCTTTTGAGCATGGCGACGGCGCTGACCTCCATCACCTCGCGCTCGGCGAAATCGATCGAGCATATGGCGGGAGAGTTGATCAGCCGCCTCTCGGCGCTGGGGCGCGCCCATGATCTGGTCCGCCCGGTGCCCGGCCGCAAGGAGAATGGCGCCCTGCTGGGCGACCTGCTGACCATCCTGCTCGCCCCTTATAATGACGAGGCGGCGTTCAGCGGGCGCATCCGCGTCGCGGTGCCGCGCATGTCGATCGGCGAGGCGGGCGCCACCTCGCTCGCCATGGTGCTGCACGAGCTCGCCACGAACTCGGTGAAATACGGGGCTTTGTCAGTCGCCACCGGCACGCTCGACGTCGCCTGCGTGATCGAGGGCGCGGAGCTCGTGCTGGTCTGGACCGAGCGCGGCGGCCCGCTGATCGACCAGGCGCCCGACACCAGCGGCTATGGCAGCCGGATGCTGATGCGCAGCATGGCGTCGCAGCTGAATGGCGGCGTGACGCGCGAATGGGCGGCTGAAGGCGCGATCATCACCCTGCGCATCGACACCAAGCGGCTGGCCGTCTGAAGCCGTTCCAGGGGCTCACCGCCCCGGCTTGAACGGGGCCATGCCGGCCCGCGCCAAAGCGTCGGCGCGCTCGTTCATGGCGTCGCCGGCATGGCCCTTGACCCATTTCCATTCGATTTTGTGGCGCCCGAGCGCAGCGTCGAGGCGCTTCCAGAGCTCCTCGTTCTTCACCGGCTTCTTGTCGGCCGTGCGCCAGCCATTGCGCTTCCAGCCATGGATCCAGGCGGTGATGCCCTGGCGCAGATACTGGCTGTCGGTATGCAGCGCCACGGTGCAGGGGCGCGTCAGCGTCTCCAGCGCCGCGATGGCGGCCATCAGCTCCATGCGGTTGTTGGTGGTGTTGGCCTCGCCGCCCGCAAGCTCGCGCTCCTTGCCCTTGTAGGACAGGATTGCGCCCCAGCCGCCGGGCCCCGGATTGCCGGAGCAGGCGCCATCGGTCCAGACCTCGACAGCGTCGATCTCGCTCATCGCCTCAGCCCATAATCGCTGGAATCGGCGACGCGCTGGTGGAAGACGAGTTTGCGGTCGTATTCCAGCGGATCGAGCGGCTTGACCAGCGCGCCTGGCGGCACGTTCAGCAGGTCGACCAGGCGCGTCAGCAGGAAGCGCAGCGCCGAGCCGCGGCACAACGCCGGCAGGGCCGCGACCTCTGCGGGCGAAAGCGGGCGCACGCTCTCATAGCCGGCCAGCAGCGCCTGGCCCTTGGTCAGATTGAACGAGGAATCGGCCTCGAAGCACCAGGAATTCAGGCAGATCGCGAGGTCGTAGGCGAAGGCGTCGGTGCAGGCGAAATAGAAGTCGATCAGCCCCGAAAGCCGGTCCTTGATGAAGAAGACGTTGTTGGGGAAAAGATCGGCATGGACGATCCCGCGCGGCAGGTCGCGCGGCCAATGGCGCTCATGCGTCTCGATCTCGGCCATGACCCGCGCCGCCAGCCCCGGCGAGATGGTGTCGGCGGCGCTGCCGGCCTGGTCCGCCAGCGGGCGCCAGGCCGGCACGGAGAGGTTGTTGGCCCGCTCGAGCGGGAAATCGGCGCCGGCTCGATGCAGCAGCGCCAGCCCGCGCCCGACCTCGGC
>JBKBRD010000385.1:0-3362 GCA_046292405.1 Allobosea sp.
TACGACGCCGTAACGCTCTACACCAACAGCAAGCTCACTCAGCGCATCGGCTGGTACGAACATCTCGGCTACGCCGTCACCCATCACGAGGACAGGGCCGACCGGCGGCTCGTCCATATGCGCAAAACTCTCACAAAAGCCGGCTGAACACAAAGGGAAAAACGACAATGGCAGGACGTTTGAAGGGCAAGGTCGCGGTGGTCACCGCCGCCGGCCAGGGCATCGGGCGCGCCATCGCCGAGGCCTTCGTCGCTGAGGGCGCGACCGTCTACGCGACCGACAAGGACGTGGCGCTGCTCGAGGGCATCCCGAGGGCGAAGAAGCGCAAGCTCGACGTGCTCTCGACCCGGGCGGTCGAGGCTTTCGCCGAGAAGGTCGGCCCCATCGACATCCTGGTCAACGCCGCCGGCTACGTCCATCACGGCACGGTGCTGGATTGCGACGACAAGGCCTGGGAGTTCTCCTTCGACCTCAACGTCAAGTCGATGCACCGCACGATCAAGGCCTTCATGCCGGCCATGCTCGCCAAGGGCGGCGGCTCGATCGTCAATATTGCGTCCGGCGCCGGCTCGGTGCGCGGCATCCCGAACCGCTATGTCTATGGCGCGACCAAGGCCGCCGTCATCGGCCTGACCAAGGCCGTCGCCGCCGATTTCATCAAGAAGGGCGTGCGCGCCAACGCGATCTGCCCCGGCACCATCCAGTCGCCCTCGCTAGACCAGCGCATCAAGGATCTGGCGGCGGCGAGCAAGACTTCCGAGGCGGCCGCGCGCCAGGCCTTCATCGATCGCCAGCCCATGGGGCGGCTCGGCACGGCCGAGGAAATCGCCTGGCTCGCCGTCTATCTCGCATCGGACGAAGCCAGCTACACCACCGGCCAGATCCACCTCGCCGATGGCGGCTTTGCTCTCTGAGCACAATAAGAACAGGGAAGAAACACATGCATATTCTGGTTCTCGGCGGCGCCGGCATGGTCGGCCGCAAATTCATCCAGCGCCTGGCCAAGGACGGCCATCTCGGCGGCAAGACCATCGACAAGGTCACCGCCCAGGACGTGGTCGCAGCGCAGGCGCCGGCAGCCGCGCCCTTCGCCTTCGAAGCCCTGGTCTCCGACATGTCGGAGCCCGGCGAGGCCGAAAAGCTGGTCGCGTCGCGGCCTGAGCTGATCGTGCATCTCGCGGCGATCGTCTCCGGAGAGGCCGAGGCCGATTTCGACAAGGGCTACCGCATCAACCTCGACGGCACGCGCTATCTCTTCGATGCGATCCGCCTGATCGGCGACGGTTACAAGCCGCGCCTGGTCTTCACCTCCTCGATCGCCGTCTTCGGCGCGCCCTTCCACGACAAGATCGCCGACGAGTTCCATACGACGCCGCTGACCAGCTACGGCACCCAGAAGGCGATCGGCGAATTGCTGCTCTGCGACTACACGCGCCGCGGCTTCTTCGATGGGGTCGGCATTCGCCTGCCGACGATCTGCGTGCGCCCCGGCTCGCCCAACAAGGCGGCGTCGGGCTTCTTCTCCAACATCATCCGCGAGCCGCTGAATGGCGTCGACGCAGTGCTGCCGGTCTCCGACGCCGTCAAGCACTGGCATGCCTCGCCGCGCTCGGCGGTCGGATTCCTCGTCCATGCCGCGACGATGGACACCGGCGCCATCGGCCCGCGCCGGGCGCTGACCATGCCGGGTCTGGCCTGCACCGTGGCCGAGCAGATCGAGGCGCTGCGCAAGGTCGCGGGCGAGGGCGTGGTCGCCCGCATCAAGCGCGTGCCCGATCCGGTGATCGACGGCATCGTCGCCGGCTGGCCGCGTGATTTCGAGGCGACGCGCGCTCCGGCGCTCGGCTTCAAGGCGGAATCGAGCTTCGAGGAGATCATCCGCGTCCATATCGACGACGAGCTCGGCGGCAATTTCGTGCGCTGAGACATGTCCGCCCGTCATTGCGAGCGTAAGCGAAGCAACCCAGTGTCGTAGAGCGCGGCATGCCCTGGGTTGCTTCGTCGCTGCGCTCCTCGCAATGACGTCGAGGAGCTTGGCGACGCAGCGGACGAACGGCGGATCACTTCAAAGGCTTGCGCCCGAAAACCAGATCGACGTCGCCGATCGGCACGCCGAGCTTGGAGACGATGGCGCGGTTGACGATGACGCCCGCCCCATTGCGCTCGATCACATCCTCGAAATGCACCCGCACCGGGCCCGATCCGGTCGGCAGGTCGACGTCGTAGGACAGGCGCACGCCATTCGCTTCGGTGCGGATCACCGCCTCGCCGACGACATCCTCGCGGGTTCCGGCATAGCTGCCGGGCCCCGTCTTGCGAAACACCCAGGTCTTCACATCCCTCTCGCCGTCGGAATAGGTGAAGGCCTCGCGCAAGGTCAGCCGGTCGCCTTGAACCTTGCCGTCGAGCACGACGGTCAGCCCGCGGCTCGTCCCGGTCAGACGGTTGGTGAAGACGCCCTTGGCGTAGCTGCGCCCCTTGAAGTCCCGCTCCAGCGCGACGCCCTTGGCATCCTGCATCGTCCCGAAATCCGGAGCCGTCGCGCAGGCGGAGGCCAGAGCGGCGAAGGACAGCGCAAGCGCCATGCGGCGAGAGATCATCGGCACGTCTCCAACGAAGAAGGTCCCGAAAATCGCTCCGGGACCTCCCATCCTACGCAGGGCAGGCTTCGCTGGATGCGGCGCCGCCGGCCGCTGCCTCGACCAGCTGATCTGCGGGATCGCCAGCCAACTCCGGCGCATGCGCCCAGCCGCTCGCTCCCCAGCTCTTCAACGCCGCCCAGGTCGAGCGATCGAGCCGGTACTGCTCGCAGGGAAACAGCCCGCCGCGCGCCGGCAGCGACTTCAGGAAGGAGCCTTCAGCCCGGAAGCCCGACTTTTCCAGCACGCGCCGCGAAGCCGGGTTGATCACCCGCGCATCCGCCTCCAGCGCCTTGATGTCCAGCAGAGTGAAGAGCGTGTCGGTGAGCGCCTGCACGGCTTCCGTCGCATAGCCCTTGCCCCAATGCGGCAGGCCGAGCCAGTAGCCGACGAAGGGCACGCCCGTCGCCCGGCTATGAGCGCCGACCATGCCGATCAGCTCGTTGGGCCTGGAGCGCGGCGTGATCGCCAGGACGAGATGCTCGCCCAGCGCATTGCCTTTGCGCGCGCCGAAGATGAACGGCTCGACCGCATCCACGGGGTAGGGATGCGGGATCGAGGCGGTCATCTCCGCCACGGATTTCTCGCCCGCCTGACGCAGGATGGCCGTCGCATCGGCCATGCGCGGCCAGCGCAGCCAGAGACGGCGCGTCTCGAGCCGGAAAACATCGTCTCGGGTCAATTCCGGGAACATGGGGTCTCTCCGTCGGCGCAAACGAAAAA
>JBKBRD010000386.1:0-3351 GCA_046292405.1 Allobosea sp.
TCGAGCAGCCCGAGCTCGAACACCGCAAACAAGCCGCAAGGCCCAGCCCCGACAATCACGACATCGGCGTGGATGATCTCTTCCTGCTGCGGCGCGGCTGACGGCGTGGACATGGAGCTTCCTTTGACCAGTTCAAAGCCCGTCGGTGACGGGGCGGCACGCAATGACGCCTGGCGCTGCGTCTGACAAGCCCTCGAGCCTGCGAAAACGCGTCGCTGCCGCTCAGGCGCCGGTATCGGCCTTGAGGCCGGCGGCGGCGATGCCGGCCACGGCGGCCGCCTCGTCATTGTCCGAGGTGTCGCCGGAAATGCCGACTGCGCCGAGCAGAGTCCCGGCCGCATCCTTGATGAGAACGCCGCCCGGCACCGGCACCAGGCTGCCGCCCACCGCATGGGTCGCGGCCTCGACGAAATAGGGGCGCTCCAGCGCCATCTTGTGCAAAGCGCGCGAACCCAGCCCCATCGCCACGGCGCCATGGGCCTTGCCGATGGCGATCTCGCCGCGCTTGAGGCTGGTGTTGTCCTGCGCGGCAATCAGCTTCGGCGCGCCGCGCGCGTCGAGTATGGCGATGGCGAGCGGCTTCAACTTCGCCTTATCGGCGAAATCCAGGGCGGTGGAGAGGATGGTCTGGGCCTGGGCAAGGGTCAGCATCTGTGTGGCTCCTTCGGATCAGCGCTTCTGCCAGCCCGGCCGGCCCGGGGAAAGGCCTATTTCGGAATCGCGCTTGAACTTAAGCGGCCCGCGAGGCTTGATGCGGCAGACATGGGAGGAAGCCGATGGGACTGTTTAGCTTTATCAAGGAAGCCGGAGCCAAGATTTTTGGCGGCTCGGCCAAGGCGGCGACCGCCGATGAGCTGCAAAAGGAACTGGCCGGACACGGCCTGCCGTCCGACGTCACGATCAACGTCAATGGCGACAAGGTGACGATCGCCGGCAAGGCCGTCTCGACCGAAGAGGCCGAGAAGATCATTCTCGCGCTCGGCAACACGGTCGGCGTCTCGCAGGTCGAGTCCGAGTTGATCGTCACCAAGGAGACCCCGGCTGCGGTGTTCTACACGGTGCAGAAGGGCGACACGCTCTGGAAGATCGCCGAGACGCATTACGGCAAGGGTCAGGGCGCGAAATACACCGAGATCGTCAAGGCCAATACGCCGCCGGTGAAGAACCCCGATCTGATCCAGCCGGGTTGGGTGCTGCGCATTCCCGCGCTGTGACGTGATCGCGGCGCGGCCGCCAGCGTAAAAGTTGCGGAAGCAACGTTTTTTGGAGGCCGGCGCTCTTGCGCCGGCCTCCTCTTGTTGGGCATGCTTCCGGCCAACGATAAAACAGCGTGCTGGTCGCATAGCTGACGTATGGTTAGATAACCGTCCCTGGGAGGGGAACGACCCATGACAGTCAATCGTCGCCTGTTTCTCGGTTTGGCCGGTTCGGCCGTCGCCGCCCCCGCCGTGCTGCGCGCCGGCCGCGCCCAGGCGCAGGAGGTGACGCTGCGGATGCACCACTTCCTGCCCCCGGTCGCCAATGGTCATTCCAAGTTCCTCAAGCCCTGGGCGGACAAGGTCGCGGCGGAATCGAACGGGCGGATCAAGATCGACATCTTCCCCTCGATGCAGCTCGGCGGCACGCCGCCGCAACTGTTCGACCAGGCGCGCGACGGCGTCGCCGACATCGTCTGGACCCTGCCCGGCAACACGCCCGGGCGCTTCCCCGGCATCGAGGCGTTCGAGCTGCCTTTCGTCGCCAACAAGCGGGCGCTGGTGAACTCGCTCGCCCTGGCCGATTACGCCGAGCAGAACCTCAAGGACGAATTCAAGGATGTGAAGCCGCTCTGCTTCTGGGCGCATGATCACGGCCTGATCCACGCCAACAAGCAGGTGAAGACAATGGAGGACCTCAAGGGTCTGAAGTTGCGCTTCCCGACCCGCCTCGCCGGCGAAGCGCTGCGCGCGCTCGGCGCGAACGCGATCGGCATGCCGATCCCGCAGGTGCCGGAATCGCTGGCGCAGCGCGTCATCGATGGCTGCGTCATCCCCTGGGAGGTGGTGCCCTCGATCAAGGTGCAGGAGCTCGTGAAGTTCCACACCGAGATACCGGGTTCGCCGACGCTCTATGTCGCGACCTTCATCCTGGCGATGAACCGGGCGAAATACGATGCGATGGCGCCCGATCTGCGCGCGATCCTGGACAGGAACTCCGGCGCTGTGGCTTCCGCCATGGCGGGCAAGGTCTGGGACGAGCAGGCCGTCATCGTGGCCGATATGGTCAAGAAGCGCGGCAACACCATCACGATGCTGGAGGAGGCCGAGGCGGCGCGCTGGCGCAAGACCACCGAGCCGGTGATCGAGGGCTGGCTCAAGACCGTCAAGGACAAGGGCATGGACGGCGAAAAGCTGCTGGCATCCGCCCGCGCCGCGCTGGCCAAGCACGAAAAGGCGGCCTGAGCCGGCATGGCGGGGGCGGGGGAGCAGGCGTCGCCGCCCGGTTTCGACCGGGTGGTGCGCGGCGTCGCGCTGCTGGGCGGCGCCTTGCTGGTCGCGCTGGCGATGCTGGTGACGCTCAGCGTGACCTTGCGCAGCGATCTGGTCGGCGCGGCCGGCGTCCCCGGCGATTTCGAGCTGGTGCAGATGGCGACGGCCGTCGCCGCCTTCTGCTTTCTGCCCTATTGCCAGCTGCGGCGGGGCAACATCTTCGTCGACACCTTCACGATGAAGCTGCCGCTGCGGGTGCAGCACGGTCTCGATGCCCTCTGGGACGTGGTCTACGGGCTGGTGATGGCTCTGATCGGCTGGCGGCTGGCCGTCGGCGCGCGCGCGGCCTACGCCAGCGGCGAGAACACCATGGTGCTGCAGCTGCCGAGCTATCTGCCGATCGGGCTGTGCGCGGTTCTCGCCCTGCTGGTCTGCCTGGCCGCCTTCGTCAGCGCGGCGCGTTTGATGCGGGGCGGCGCGTGAGCGGTTTTGCGCTGGCCGCGACCGGCTTCGTGGCGATGCTGAGCCTGATGGCGCTGCGCCTGCCGATCGGCCTGGCGATGATGCTCGTCGGCGGCGCCGGCTATATCCAGCTCAACGGCTTCGATCCGTTCCTGAATTATATCCGCACCACGCCCTATCAGATCTTCGCGAATTACACGTTGTCGGTGATCCCGCTCTTCGTGCTGATGGGCGCTTTCGCCGAGCGTTCGGGCCTTGCGGGCGATCTGTTTCGCGCCGCCGCCGCGCTGGTCGGCCATCGCCGCGGCGGCCTCGCCATGGCGGTGATCGGGGCCTGCACCGGCTTCGGCGCAATCTGCGGCTCGTCTGTGGCGACGACCGCCACTTTCGCGCGGGCAGCCCTGCCCGAGCTGCGGCGCTA
>JBKBRD010000387.1:0-3343 GCA_046292405.1 Allobosea sp.
GGGAAAAGCAGGCGCGGGTCTACATCGTGGTGAAGCAGACCCTGCTCGCCTTCATCAACGGCGCGGCGCCGCAGGTTGCGGTGGAATACGGGCGCAAGGTCATCAGCGCGGCCGAGCGCCCCTCCATCGACGAGGTCGAGGACAAGACCATCAGCGCCGGGCAGCGCCAGCCCGCCGCCGAGGCCGTCCAGAAGGAGGCCGCCTGATGCGCGTTTCCGCCCAGGCTCCGCGCGAGGACAAGCTCCTCGAATCCACCGGGATCTCGATCGAACGGCTGCCGATGCTGCGCACCGTCTTCGACCGGATGGCGACCGGATGCGCCGACGCTGTGCGCCAGATGTCGACCTCGCCGACCTATTTTTCCGTCGCCAATATCGAGAGTCAGCGCATCGGCGACGCGCTGAACGCCCATGCCCACAACGCCATCGCCGGCATCTTCCATTCGCCGGAATGGGATGCGCGCATTCTGATCGGCTTCGATCGCGATTTCGCCTTCACCTTGCTGGAGGTGCTGTTCGGCGCCGACGGCAGCGAGCCGCCCTACAAGTTCGAGCCGGAATTCCCCGATGACGAGCGGCCCTACACGCCGATCGAGATGCAAGTCGCCCAGGCGCTGACGGAGATAGCCGCCAGCAACCTGAAGGCGGCGTTCAGCCCGGTCTGCGATGTCAGCTTCAGCTTCGAGCAGATCGAGACGCGGATGTATTTCGCCAGCATCGGCAGCCGCAGCAATCTCGCGGTCAAGGCGCAGCTGCTGGTCCAGGGGCTCGACAATGTCGGGCAGATGTTCGTGATCATCCCTCAGACCGCGCTGAACCCAATCCGCCAGACGCTGGCCCGCGTCGTCTCCAGCCAGACCGCGGTGCGCGACCAGCGCTGGACGAAGCAGATCCAGACGGAAGTCCACAAAACCGAAGTGACGCTGAAGGCCATCCTCGAGGAACGGTCGATGACGCTGGCCGAGATCGGGCAGCTCCAGCTCGGCCAGATCATCGAATTGCAGGCGACCGCCCAATCCCCCGTCCAGCTCCAATGCAATGGCGAGCCGGTGTTCTCGTGCCAGCTCGGCCAGCGCAACGGCTCCTATGTCCTGCGCGTCCAGGACAGCGCCCATCAAGAGGAGTTTCTCGATGATCTTCTATCTCGGTGAAGCGATCCTGCTGGCCGCGCTGGTTCTGACCAGCCTCCAGATGCTGCGCATGCGCCGGGAGCTTGGACGGATGCGGGCCTACCATGCCGAGTTCCAGCAGGTCTTCGGCAAGACTGAATCGGCCCTGGCTTCGATCCAGGCCACGGTGCGCGATCTGCAGGCCAGCGGCCGCGAAGTCGTCGAAGAACTCGGAGCGCGCATCGACGCCGGCCGCGGCGTGATCGCCCAGATGAAGGCGCTCGGCGTCGGACCCGCCGCGCCAGGCGCCGCCGGCGACGGCGCCTGAGCGCTCCGCCGCCCACACCCCTCGCTTCAGGAGTTCCGCATGAAAAAACCCAGCAAGCCGATCACCGTCTCCGACATTCCCGTCGAGGAGGATCAGGTTCATGACGAGGCGCCGGAGACCGGCGCGGGCGACGAGGAGGGCCAACAGGATGCCGTGGCGGCCGTAGAACCGGGCAATCTCGAAGCTGTCATGCGCATCCCCGTCACCATCCAGGTGGTGCTGGGCAGCGCGACCATGCAGGTCGCGCATTTGATGTAGCTGCGTCGCGGCGCCGTCGTGCCGCTCGACCACCGCGTCGGTGAGCCCGTCGATGTCGTCGTCAACGGCCGCATCGTCGCGCGCGGCGAGGTGGTGATCGTCGAGGACGACAACAGCCGCTTCGGCGTCTCGTTGACCGAGATCGTCGGCGCGCAGGCCAAGTTCGAAGAGTGAGGTCCAGCCGGACATGAGCGAGAAGACAACCGCGATCGCAGCGCCGCGACCCCCGCATCTCGGCGGCGCCGGCAAGGCGGCCGCCCTGGTGCTGGCCATGGGCAAGCCGCTGGCGGGGCGCATGCTGAAGCATCTGGACCCGGGCGAGGTGCGCATCCTGATGCGCCGGGCCGCGGAGCTCGGCACGGTCACCCCCGCTCACGTCGCCAGCCTCGTCGAGGAATTCGGCGAGCGCTTCGCGCAAGGCGCCAATCTCGTCGGTTCGCCCGGCGAGGTCCAGAAACTGCTGGCGGGCATGCTTCCGCAAGACGAGATCACCGAGATCATCGGCGAGACGGCGGAGGCCGCCAACCGCTCGATCTGGGACCGGATCTCTCAGATGCCGGAGAACGCCCTAGCCGGCTACCTGGCGCGGGAACACCCGCAAACCGTAGCCTTCGTGCTGTCGAAGCTCAGGCCCGCCTGCGCCTCGCGCGTCATGACCCAATGGCCGGCCGAACAGCGCCACCAGATCATGCGCCGCATGCTCAACCTCAAGCCCGTGGCCGACAGGCCGGGCGCCATCGTCGAGAAGGTTCTCTATGAGGGCTTCACCCTGAATCTGGCGCGCAACAAGGGCGCCGACACCCATGCCCGCATGGCCGACATCCTCAACAAGATGGATAGCGAGGCGATGGAGGAGGCGCTGGGCAGCCTGCAGCGCATCCGGCCGGAATCGGCGGAAATGCTCAAGGGGCTGCTGTTCACCTTCGAGGACATCGTCAAGCTCTCGGCCCGCGCCCGCATGACGATCTTCGACCAGGTGCCGACCGACCGCCTGGTCCTGGCCTTGAAGGGCACTGACGCCACGTTCCGGGACCAGATCCTGTCCTCTCTGGCGGCCCGCGCCCGGCGCATCGTCCAGCAGGACCTGAAGAGCAGCGAGCCGGCCCTGCAGCGCGAGGTCGTCGAGGCGCGCCGCGCGATCACCGACATCGCCCTGGAGATGGCGAGCCGCGGCGAGATCGAGCTCAACCCCGATCGCGAAGACGACGCTTATTTCCAATGACGCGGTGACGGGCCGTGTCGGATCAGGAGGACCAGGAGAGCAAGACCGAGGATGCCACCGAGAAGAAGCTGCGCGATGCCGTCGAGCGCGGCAACACCCCATCCTCCCGCGAAGCGCCGATCTTCGCCAGCATCTCAGCCGCGCTGCTCGCCTCGATCTTCCTGCTCCGCAGCGGAGCAGCCGAGACGACAGCCGCGCTGGCGGAACTGCTGGCAGATCCCGCCGGCTTCGATCTGTCGAGCGGCGGCAACGTGACGGCGCTGCTGTTCCATGTCCTGGCGCGGGCCTGCCTGTTTCTCGCGCCCGTGCTGCTGCTGTTTGTCGTGCTGGGGCTGGGCGCCGGTTTCCTGCTGCACCCGCCGCAGCTCGCCCTGGAGCGGATCACGCCGCAATGGTCGCGGCTGTCGCCGGCCAAGGGTTTGAGCAA